>CAINVS010000212.1 GCA_903854205.1 uncultured Bacteroidota bacterium
CCACGCACCAGCTTGGCACCAAGGATATAACCTTTTGAAATAGCAGTTTCATAAGATTTCTTCAGAAATTCCAATCTGTCATGACGGTACATTTGAAAAGTGTTGTATACCACAACGCCATTTTTGTTGTAACGCAGCATCATCAGATCTGTGATGTCATCTATCGCCTGTTGTATCCAGCTTTCTTCCGCATCTATGAAAAGGGCTGTTTTTTTCTCATTGGCGATACGGCAGAGTTTATCGAGACGTTCAACAGTGCCCTCCCATGATTTTTGTTCCTCAGCAGTCAGGGTTTTTCCGGCGGACAGTTTTTCCAAAATGTCAAAACGGGCCATGCCTGTTACTTTTATGGGTACAATTTCCACCGATTTATTCTCAGAGGCAAAGCCAACCACTTTCAGGAATTGAGCCAGCGTATTGTCAAAATCGGTTTCCGATTCCTTTGCCTCGGCACCATAGTCCAACACGGTTTCAACGCCCAATGCGGAGAGTTCATGAACGGTTTTCAGGCTCTCTTCCAAAGAAGTGCCGCCGCAGAACTGCTCAAAAATGGTATTTTTGATGAGGCCTTTTATGGGTAAGCCTATATTCAGGCCCAAAAGGGTGAGTCGGCTGCCCAAATTGACCAACCAGGGTTTGCTCATCATGCCGAAAAGCCAGGCGGTTTTTTTCAGCTGTGTATCTGTTTTGCGCTCGAAAGCAATTTTTGTGTCTTGAAAGTTGACCATATATAATGTAAAGGGTAGCGGGTAGAAGGTAGTTGTACGGTTTTGATTTATAGTCGTTATCTGAAACCCATTTTATACAACAACAATTAGAACTTATTTCGCTGCAAAATTATAAATTTTAAAATGCCTGCAGTATTTTTTGGAGGAAAATAACAAATCGGCTGCTACTTTTGAAGATTGGCCTGTAAATATTTTAGAATGCAGTTTTCAAAAGATGCAAAAATAAAAATGGCTGCCGATTTGGCTGCCATTTTTTGTTAAAGACTGTAAAACAGCGCTATAAAACTGGGCGGTTTATTTATCTTTTAGAAAGGTCAAGATTTTATCCACACTATCTTTTGCATCTCCGTAGAGCATATCTGTATTGGATTTATAAAAAAGTGGATTTTCAACACCAGCATAACCGACTGACATGGAACGCTTCATGACGATTACATGCTCTGCTTTCCAAGCCTCAATAACCGGCATTCCAAAAATTGGACTTGAAGGATCGTCCTGAGCACCGGGATTAACAACATCGTTAGCACCGATAACCATTACAACATCGGTATCAGGCATATCATCATTTATTTCATCCATTTCCAAAACAATATCGTATGGAACATTTGCCTCAGCAAGCAACACATTCATGTGACCCGGCAAGCGGCCCGCAACAGGGTGAATGGCAAAACGTACCTTTTTGCCCGCACTGCGCAGTGTCTGAACCATGCTGTATATTGGATACTGTGCTTTTGCAACAGCCATACCATAACCCGGAACAATAACCACAGATTTTGCTTCTTTAAGCAGGGTGGCAACTTCTTCATGATTCAATGCCGTAACTTCTCCTTCAATTTCTTTGGCAACCCCAGCAGGAGCAGCGCCAAATCCTCCGAAAATTACCGAGAAGAAAGAGCGGTTCATCGCCTCACACATGATGATGGATAGAATTGCACCGGAACTTCCTACTAGTGCACCGGTTACAATCAGCAGGTCATTGCCTAGCATGAAACCAGCTGCTGAAGCAGCCCATCCGGAATAAGAATTCAGCATAGAGACTACCACAGGCATATCAGCACCACCAATAGCCATTACGAGCATCACACCAATAAAACAGGCAATTGCTGTCATAATCATCAGATAGACCATGCCCAGACTTCCGTCGTCCATAGTGAAAAGAACACCGAGCACAATACAGACAACAACCAAAATGAGGTTAACCATATGTCTGCCCGGATATAGTAATGGTTTACTGCTAATTTTACCTTCCAACTTACCCCATGCAATAATTGAACCCGTAAAAGTTATGGCTCCGATAAACACGCCAAGATAGACCTCTACCAGGTGAATAATGTGTTTTACACCTGCTTCGGGATCTGAATGGTCTATTTCGCCCACTTCAATATAAGAGCCGATTCCGACTAAAACGGCAGCAAGTCCCACAAAACTGTGCAGGATAGCAACCAACTGAGGCATAGAGGTCATTTCAACCTTTCTTGCCAATATCACTCCTATAACCGAAGCGACAGAAATAGCAGAAATAATAAAGATATATCCGCCTTTTATATTTGGCCCAAGCACAGTTGCGAGGACAGCGATAAGCATACCTACTATACCATAAATCACACCGCGTTTTGCGGACTCCTGTGAAGACAGACCGCCCAAGCTGTAAATAAACAGTATACTGGCAAATAAGTAGGCTACGATTTGAATTTTCTCTGCAATCATCTTATTTATTTTTTGAACATTTTCAACATACGGTGAGTTACAACAAATCCGCCAACAATATTAATACTGGCGACCAAAATGGCAATAGTAGCCAAAATAGTAATGGGCAAATGCGCCAAGGGGTCAGCCAAACTGCCTACCTGGATCAAACCGCCCACTAAAATAATACCGCTGATGGCATTGGTAAGTGCCATAAGTGGAGTATGTAAGGAATGGGATACATTCCAAATCAATTGCCAGCCAACAAAAACCGAAAGGACGAATACAGTGAAATGCTGTACAAAATCAGAGGGTGCAAATTGACCTATGATGCCTAAAAATCCTCCGATAACTACAAGTCTGATGAGCATTGACAGGGACTGTTGTCTCGATTTTTTTGCTTCGGCTTCTTTGGGATCTACGGCAACAACAGCAGTTGCAGTTGTTGCTTTTGCAGCGGTTACAGGTAGTGGGGCAGGAGGCCAATTGATCTTTCCGTCATGTGTTACCATAGCACGGGAGATTACGGCATCATTCATATCAATTTTAAATTTATCGCCCTTACCCATGTCATCCAATAAATGGCATAAGTTATTTCCGTATAACTGAGATGCCTGAGTTGGCAGCTGATTTAACTTTCCGACTATTGTTACACCGTTATCTGTAGTATAAACCTCATTATTTTTTGTTAAAATACAGTTTCCACCGGTAGAGGCCGCTAGGTCAACAATGACAGAACCGGGTTTCATGGCAGCAACATGATAATCAAAAATAAGCTTGGGTGCTTCTCTTCCCGGAATTTGTGCTGTAGTAATAATGATATCCACTTCTGCAGCCTGTTCCAAAAAGAGCTTCATTTCTGCTTCAATAAATTCTTTGCTCATTTCTTTAGAATATCCGGAAGCTGTTGCACCGTCTTCCTCGATCTCTACTGTAAGAAATTCAGCGCCCATAGATTCTATCTGCTCTGCCACTTCTTTTCTGGTGTCAAAAGCCCTTACAATGGCACCCAATGAATTGGCGGCTCCAATTGCAGCCAATCCGGCTACACCTGCACCTATAACCAATACTTTTGCCGGATCTACCTTACCTGCTGCAGTAATCTGACCGTTAAGGAATCTGCCGAAAAAATAAGAGGCTTCAATAACCGATCTGTAACCTGCAATATTGGCCATAGATGAAAGGACATCCATCTTTTGTGCCCGAGAAATACGCGGAATAGCATCCATAGCGATAGCATTCACCTTTTTATCGGCTAATTGCTTTAATAAATCCTGATTTTGAGCAGGCCATAAATAGCTGAGCAGTACAAGTCCTTCGCGCATCATCGCCACCTCTTCTGAAGATGGTTCTTTTACTTTCAGTACAATATCAGATTGGCCATAGATTTCAGCTGCAGTATTGACAAGTTTTGCACCCGCCTCTTCAAATTCCTTGTCGGAATAATTGGCTTTTGAACCGGCATTTCGTTGGATATAAACATCAAAACCCTGCTTTAAAAGGCGTTTGACGGTTTTAGGAGTTGCTGCAACTCTCAACTCATTCGGGGATATTTCGGATGGAATTCCTACCTTCATAAATGCTGAGTTTAATATAATTAATAGGTTATTTAAGGTTATATTTGGAATATAAGCGTTTGGATTGTGGCGGTCATATTGCAGTAAACCTAAGAAAAAAAAATAATATAATAATAAAAGCTATGTTTTTTTGTGAATATATGATGTAAAATTTTGTAACAGATTTAATTTTCAAAATCTTCTTTGACGTAAAATATTATCATAATTTTGATTCTTCAATTCAAATTAAATTATAACTGTTTTTTATATTATATAGTTGTAATAAAAGCACTTCAGCCCTTCTATTTGATTGATTTTAAACTAAAAATCTATCAGTGTTGATTGGATGAGGTCTTCCCGACCATATCTGTTGCGTTGCAGCTTCGCGAACTGCGGGTTTGATTCACCGAATTTGCACCAACTTTAAAGTTTGCCTAAAACGACATTGCGCAAAACCCCTTTACATGCTGTTTTTTATTACAATAAGTCAATAATTTTATCCGCTTCTCTAATGCCGCTCAAATAAGCGCCGTGAACTGTTCCCCGGTATTCCCTTTCCGTATGCTCACCTGCAAAAAACAATTTATTGTTAAGGGAAGTGGCGAGTATATCAAAATCGGCACTTGTGGTCCCATTGGCAGCAAATGAATAAGCTCCAAAAGAATTTTCATTTTGCAGCCATTTTGTTCTGAGCATATTGGTCGGATTTGGAATGGCATTTCCGTAAATCACTTTTAGATGCTGCATAATTTCATTTATTACATCTGCGTCCGTCATTGTTTCCGTCAGCGTAGCATAGTTGCCGAAGGCGAAAGTCATTAGCGCATTGGCATTAGTAAATTTCCTGACATTTAAAAAATAATTGAATTTGCCTTTGGTCTCAGGTGTATATCCAATGTATTGGAGGTTTGTATCCCAAAAAGCACTGTCCCATGTCAACAAAAACTTATTGACATTGCCCATTTTAAGATTGTTTATTGCGGCAGTTTTGTCTGCTGTCAGATTGGGCATAAATGCAATACGGTTATTTTTAAGTACACCCAAAGGAACGCTCAGAAGCAGATAATCAGCTTCAAAACTTTGGCCATTAGCCGTTGCAATAACTTTAGATCCGGAATAATTGATGGCGGAGACGCTGCTGTTCAGCCTCAGATCCAGCCCGGCAGCCAAAAAATCTGCCACTTTATCGTAACCATTTGTAACAATGACATCAGCACCGCCAAATTCCTCATCATCGTAAAAATATTTGGAGGAAAGTTCAGAAAGGTCTGCACCGGTATTGAACTCGAGATAGGCAGAAAGCATAAATTTCCAAAGTCTGTTGTTGGTCTGAGTTGGAAATTGATTGTTGAAAACCGCTTCAAAACTTTGGCTTAGCGTTCCTGTATTTGAGACCGTGTTTAGGGCATTGTCAAACTGATTTTCGGCACTGGTGAGCAGATTGTCAGTATAGGCGATACCATTTGTGTCAAAAACAGCAACACTGTCGTCATCGGTCAGATAGGTATCTGCACCGGAATCAGCTGCCAAATTTGTGATTGGATTTCCGTTGGGGCCGTGTATCCAGCTTGCACCTTCATCAAAAGCGATTCCCAATGTTCGGTCTGTCCGCAAACGCCCGCCTGCTTTGTTTTGAGATTCCAATACAATAACACTGAATCCGTTTTGTTTGAGTTTCTTTGCTGCGGCAATACCTGAAATGCCCGCACCGACAACTATCACTGTTTTTCCATTAAGTTTAATGTCTTTTTTATCGCAGGACGCAAGCAGAGAAGGCGTCAGCATTATCAGTGGAAGTCCTCTTAGTGTATTCAGGATAAACTTTCTTCTTTTCATAGCTTTGTTTCTCTTATTGTTTTTATAAAGATAAAAAAAGGGGGCCTTTTAACTAGGTAGTTCTCTATTTTAATCTAAATGACCCGATAAGCCTATTCATTTGCATTAGGTGCTTTTCATAAGAATTTACATGCGCTGAATAAGTAAGCAGATATACTTTATTTGCTATCAAATAGTAACGCTGTTTCCACTTCAAATCAATTCCATTATATTTTCCGGAATAGGATAAATCACAATATTCTCCAATGCTGTTTTTTCCTTTAATTACAGGGGACAGGCCATCAGTGCCTATATTTTCCTCAATTTGTTTCAAAGTGATTTCTGTGTATCGGTCAATTGTAATTTCCTCTCCGGCTAAAGCTAAATCCTGAATCATTAAATTGAAGTTATCTTTAAAATTGGGATTTGTCTGTTCAGAGGGCATTAATATAAATTCAGCACCAATATTATTTGCTGTTAATAATTGCCATGATTCCGGATATTCAATTAAAAAGCCATTTCCTTTATACAACTTCCAATCTGAAGCGGAGCTTTTTACTGATTCCGATCTGTCCTTTTTTGAAGTTTTACTTATTGCTGCTTTGTTGGCACAGGAACTAAAAGAAATTATAAAAACAGCTAAAATGCCGGATACAATTTTGAAATAAATAGACATGAAGTATAATTTGATTGATATTGGAATTTAAGCCAGGCAATTGAGGAATCAATGACCATCGTATGTTCCTCCAATTCTTGTTGATTAGGAAATTCAATTAAAAGGAACAGTTAACCCTTAAAGCAATAATGTTTGTCTTCATCGACAAGTTTGAGAAACGCACTCAATTTTTTTACTGTAGCTTTGGGAGTATAGCTGTGCCATTTCAAATCGGCTCTCCGCCAGAAAACCTTCCATAAATCACTGTCCTTGACATAGGTCGCTTTTGCATAAGGGTAGTGTTTGATTTGACTCGGGTCATTCCAAAGCGGTCTGATTTCGAAGATTACCACACTTTGATCTTTGAGCTCGTATCCTATATCGACCTGATCTCTGATTTCAGGGACGGGCCTAACTGCAGTGAGGTATTTTTCCATCGTTTCGATGATTTCTGCTGTTTTTGTCGGGTCTAATGCCATAATCAATTAGTTTTTGTTGTGTTTTTTTTAATTTCTGTATGTAGATTTTGCTAATCAGCGTACAAAAATAACTTCTTCATTCGGAACCCTGAAACGCGGACCCCAAACCCCTGCTTCTGTACCCTTTCCGACGACAACGATCATGTTGATTTCGGCGCCTCGTGGAAGTTTCAGTGCCTTTTTTACCCTTAGCTCATCAAAACCTTCGAGTGGGCAGCTGTGAAACCCTTCGGCAGCAATAGAGAGCATAAAGGTTTGTGCAGCAAGCGCGCAGGATTTATGGACAACAATTCTTTGTTTGGCCCTTCCGCCGGTTCTGAAAAAGGGTTTTCTGAAGCCCATAAAGAAACTTATACTGCGCCTTACCAGGGTCATAATACCGAAAGGATCGTTTGTATAAAGCAGCGGCATCAGTTTGCTGTAATAAAGCAAACCTGATTTTTGCATTTTGGTCGGTTCGCCTACAATTGTTTCCTTAATTTTACTCAAATTCCAGGCAGCTCTTTCCCGCCATTTGTCTTTTCTTGTCACAAAAACGACCATCTGTTTGGCTGATTTTGCTGCCCGTTGATCGAGGCAGAGCGGAACAAATTTTTCCAGTTCTTCTTTGGATTTTATCCAATGGAATTCCCACAATTGCATGTTGCTGCTGTTTGGCGAAAGCACTGCACGTTCCAGACTTTTTTGTATTACATCTTCCGGAACTTCAATTTCCGAGTCAAAGGCCCTGTTTGATCTTCTCAAATTTACGATTTCATTGAATTCTTTGCTATACATATTTTTATATTTTGCTTATTTGTAAATTTTAGCTTTGTACTTATTTGGACAAAAAGGCCTGCAACCACAGCTGCAGACCTGATTTTATTTATTATACTTTGTGTAATTTTATTTACTTATACCTTACAGTCAGGCAAAGGCTGTTTAATTTTTTAAAGTGTTTCTGAAATTCAAAAATGGCATTTCAAAATATTTATAGGAAATGGAGCTAACAATAACAGAAGAGCCCAAGGTAAACAAAATAAATACAGATAGCGTTAACCAATTGTCAATCAATATTCCATTTTTAATACAGTATTGCAAACTGAGGTGAATTATAATGATGTGATAAACGTATAGACCATAGCTTCTAACCCCTAGAAAAGATAATATTTTACTTTTAATACTTAAAGAAGAATGCTCAGGTAAAAAAATAGCAATTAAAACAGTAAAAATGACAGCTATTATAGTTGGTTTGAAAATGAAGAGCATCGAACCTATTTCAGCATTTGGCAGAATAAATTTCTGGAAAATGACAAATAAAATAACAGCGGTAACTATTATCCATTTTATCTCAAGCCTTATACGCTGAATAAAACTGATTAAACTGTTGTTTTTGGTAACTGTAAAGTAACCCAAAATACCGCCACAGGCAAAATAATCTAGATTTGTAAAAAGATCGCCGGAAACAATTGATTTGTTATCAAATATATAGGGTTCAAAATATCTTGCTGCCCAAGAAATTAAAATGCAGGATATTAAAAATTTTAAAATATTCCGAAATGGCAGCACAAATATTGAAAAGACCCATAATAAATAAAAATGCTCTTCAATGCATAATGACCAAAAGACTGATAATGGAGTTGTTTTGGGAAAATGATCAGCAATCAGCATTTTATAATTCTCAAGAAAGGTAAATGAGTACCTCCAATCCAAGTTATATCCATCCCCAATCATATGCAAACCTATGTTTTGTTTAAATTCGTAGGGAAGAAGAAAAACAATAATTACCATTAGAAAAAATAATGGCCAAATCCTAAGTGTGCGTCTCCAAATAAATTTTTTTACATTGATTTTATTTGTGTTGTATTTTTCAAGTGATAATAAATAGGTAATAAGAAAACCACTTAATACAAAGAAAAAAGAAACGCCAATTCCTCCTCCGCTTTTTAAGAAAGAAAAGATAGGAAATTCGCCCTGTATAGGTAAATGCAGCAGGAAAACTTTTAAAAATGCAAAAAACCGTAAAGCGTCAATTGAATGGAAATGGATTCTTTTCATTGAAATAATTTAACTTTTGAACCCACTTATTTGCATTTTAAAGGATTGATTTCCTGCTGTCATTGAATTATAAGCAATTGTTATTTATAGACAAAATATAATTTAATACCCCAACAACTTCTCCAAGCCTTCTTTCAATCTCGCAGAGGCCAGGAAATTTTTCTCTAACGCTGTGGTGAAAGGAATTGGCGTGTCAAGGCTCGCTATGCGGATTACCGGCGCGTCGAGGTCTTCAAATAAATTTTCTGAGATATAGGCCGAAAGTTCGGCAGCTACACCGCCCAGCAGCGTATCTTCCTGCAGAAGCAGTACGCGATTGGTTTTCTTTACCGTAGCGTTGATAGCATCATAATCCAATGGCAGCAGCGTGCGCAGGTCGATAATTTCAATATCAAGCCCCATTTCCTTCACTGTAGCTTCTGCCCAATGTACACCCATGCCGTAGGTGATGATAGAGGCAGCTTTGCCCTCGCGTACAGTGCGTGCTTTGCCGATTTCTACGGTGTAGTATTCATCGGGAATTTCTGCCTCGATACTGCGGTACAATGCCTTATGTTCGAAATAGATGATCGGATTCGGATCCTCAAAAGAAGCCAGCAACAGACCTTTGGCATCGTAGGGATTGGAAGGGTAAATCACCTTCAGTCCCGGTGTATGGAAAAACCAGGCCTCATTACTCTGCGAGTGGAAGGGTCCGGCGCCGGTGCCCGCACCTGTGGGCATGCGCACGACCAGATCAACAGATTGTCCCCAGCGCCAATGCATTTTGGCGGCATTGTTTACTATCTGATTGAAACCGCAGGTGACGAAGTCGGCAAACTGCATTTCCATCATGGCCTTGTAGCCTTTGATCCCCAAGCCTATGCCTACACCTACGATGGCGCTTTCGCAAAGGGGAGTGTTGCGAACACGGCCATTGCCGAATTCGGAAACAAAGCCGTCTGTAATTTTGAATACTCCGCCATATTCGGCAATGTCCTGACCCATCAGCACCAGTTTTGGATGGCGCTGCATGGCCTGACGTAAGCCATCGGAAATGGCATCAACCAAGCGGCGTTCCGATTTTTTGCCATCGGCAGACGGTTCTACAACTTCCTGTGTGAAAGGTGCATAAACATCGTCCAATTCGCGCTGTGTATCAGCTTCGATAGGCGGTTGCGATTCTGAAACTCCGATACCGTGTTCGATTTCTGCTTTGAATTCGGCACGGATTTCTTCAATCATTTTTTCGGTCAGTACGCCATCTTCAAGAAGGTAGCGCTGATAGTTTTCGAGCGGATCTTTGGTAGCCCAAAATTCCATCAGTTCTTTAGGAACATATTTTGTACCCGAAGCCTCTTCGTGTCCGCGCATACGGAAAGTATCGCAGACAAGGAGAACAGGATGCGGATTTTTACGCATTTCTTTGGCCAGATTACTGACCGTTTCATAAACTTCAAGGATATTATTACCATCAATGCGCAGCCCTTTCATGCCGTATCCGATGGCTTTGTCCACAAGGTGTTCGCAGGCAAACTGATCGCGGCTTGGTGTAGAGAGACCGTAGCCATTGTTTTCTACTACAAAGATAACCGGCAAATTCCATACGGCAGCTGTATTTAAAGCCTCATGGAAGTCACCTTCGCTTGTTCCGCCTTCACCTGAGAATGCAACGGCAATTTTTTTCTCTCCGCCCAAAATATTGGCCAAGCCAACGCCGTCTGCCAATGCCAACTGCGGGCCAAGGTGTGAGATCATACCTACGATGCCATATTCCGGTACGCCGAAGTGGAAGGAGCGGTCGCGGCCCTTGGTATAACCGTGCATTTTGCCCTGCCACTGACTGAAAAGTCGCTCGAAAGGTACATTGCGGCTGGTAAAAACACCGAGATTGCGGTGAAGGGTAAAGATGAATTCATCCGGTTCCAATGCTTCGGTCACACCGACAGAGACTGCCTCTTGCCCGATACCGGAAAACCATTTGGATATGCGGCCCTGACGAAGCAGTACCAACATTTTATCTTCGATCATGCGCGGTTTCAATATGGCGCGGTAGAGATCGAGCAATTTCTTTTTATTGAGTTTCTTTTTGTCGAATTTTATTACTGTTGCGGTTTCCATGTCTGAATTTTTATATGATCAGATGGTCAGATATTATATAATAGATTATCAATAATCTGACAACTTTAAATCGCCGCAAAGGTACTAATACTATTGAAAATATAATTGTTTAGCTGTTGAAAATGTATTTGCCGGATTTTCCCGTTTTGCTGCCTCACACGCCCGCACGCACGCGCAAAGATTTGACAACTTTTAAAAAGTTGTCAAATCTGTACGCATGCCCGCGCGAAGTTCGCAGTTGTTCGATGGAAAACAATCAATTAAACACATACTTAAATCCGCCGTAAAATCTTCTGCCAACCCAACTGTTCCAACCCATTCCGGCATCGAAACCATTGCCGAAGGGATGTTCGCTATGCAGAACAGTCACAGGCTGAATGATATTGGTCAGATTATCGAAGCCAAGATGCAGCATAAAATTTTTCCATTTGGAGGCTGATTTTATCCAGGAATAAATTGGAAAAAGGATCTGAAGATCCAATCTGCCGAAGGAACCTGATGAAAGCGGCATACCGATAGACTTGGCGCTCAGATCAGGAATGCGCTGTGCTCCCTGAATATAGTTAAAAATCTGTAAATTAAAGAGGTAAAGATTTCTGTAATTCTTCTTTATATAGCAGGCATAGTTCAAATGAATCAACCAGTTATGTCGGGAATAAAATGGCAGTTCGCGCAAAACGCCATCAATTGTAGTTTTAGCCTTATCGTAACGGTAATCCACATTAATTGTGAGATTTGGTTTTGAAAAGGAAATTTGCCCTTCCAATCCCCAACTCAGGCGATAGGCTTTGTCTCCTTTTTCCAGATTATAAAATCGCAGTTCGTAGGCATCGGCATCCACATCAGCCACTACCTGCTGGGTGAAAACATTGTGGGTAAATTTAGTGCTTCCTTTCAGGTGGAAATTACAAAATGGAAAATTGTCCAAATTGACCCAGGTTCCGGAAGCTGCGGCAAGTCCGTAGTACCAGGCATTTTCAGGTTGCAGCACATTAGGAATTGTTACATTTCTTCCGCTGTAGAGATAGCGGGCATTCTCTGTAAGTGGATTGGCATAGCGCCAGCTGTTGCCTCCGTATACATTTACAGCCAACTGTTTCAGCGGACTGTAATTTACCTTGACCATAGGGCTGATGCGAAGCTTGGCCAGATTATGATACAACAGGTGTACATGTGTAAGAATCAACAAATGCTTGCCCCAATAGCTGTCATAACCGACAAAAACGCCACCCATTCTTTCTTCTCTTTTAAGATTTTGACTGTCAATGCGTTCGTCATAACGTTGCTGACGGTAAAGCATGCCCATGCGAAAGATATCCAAATCATTTTCCAAATGGTATTCATAACGTGCAGAACCCTCGGCCAGCCATTCTTTGCCTTCATAGTTCCGACCGCCCCAATTTCGGCTTTGGCCATGATCCTTCATACGGAGGTCTATCAGAAATAAATCTTTTTTTCTGACAGCTAGCAAATGCTGCGAATGCAGATCGAGCTGCTCCAGATTCAGTCCGGTTTTATAGGCATTACTGTCCCTAGAAACTTGGCCACCATTTTCTTCCAAGGCCATGTATTTTATACGATTGTAGGAACTGTAATTCGGCACATGTGCCTCCCAGACGTTGTTGAACTGTATCCGCTTTTTCATCGGCAGATCCATGAAGCCATCACTGTTTCGGTCAATTGCCCGATCAAAGTAATGTCCGTTCAATTGCAGGCTGGAACTCACTTTTTTTATTGTAAACTGTCCCATCAGCGTTGCATCAGCTTCGCCAAAATGGCTAAAATTAGTGTTGACGCCAAATTTTGGAATCCCTTTGGGTGCAATTAACAAATGGCCAAAGCCTGCATCGTGCTGATTCGAGAACCCTTCCAGAGAAAGGGCACTGTACCAGTCGAGCGGCAGATTGCGAAGCCAGATTTCTTTGCCGAGGCCGTTGTCATTGTATAGTCTGGCAGAACCGAGCTGATTTTTCCAATAATAACTTAGGCCGGGGTCCTCGCCCAATGCCTGTGCTGATAAGCCGCAGGCAAGGAGCTGGAATATGATAATTGGGAAATGTTTGTTCATGTTGTGTGTGTGTTAGATCCAAGTGAACAGGAGCAAGGAGCTAGTGTAAAAAAACAATAACTAATTTATCACCCTAATAGATTCTCCTTCTTCCCAATCCTTGTATTCCGCTGTATAGTACATATAGCTGCGACTTGCGGCTGCACGGTAGTTGCCGGGCACTTCTGCTTTCAGATCAAGCTCAACAGTTTTGCTTTCTCCGGCGCGTATACTGCGGTAATAAAGAACCAGATAGTTGTCAATTATTTCGTAAAAATCGGCCTTTTGCGTTTCAAGCATTTCCTTGAGCTGCCAGGGCTGAAGGCTGAGTCCCGCAGGAATACCGATCATTGCCATTGCGGAAGGAGCATCTTTTTCCGATGTATTTTTAATCACTGTAGTCAATCGTATATTCTCACCTACTTTTACGTTGGTCGCTGCCAAATTTGTTTCAATATTGAGTGGACATTCTTTTGCAGATTGTGGTGTAAGTGTAGCCCATTCGATACGAAGGCTGTAAGGAATGGCTTCTTTCATGCCGTCAAAGCGCAACTCCAATTCATTTTCACCTTCTTTCAGGAATTTGCCAAAATCTTCAAAAACCAGCTTTTGGGTCATTGAACTGCTGATCGGCGCATTAACAGCTTTTTCTCCATTGACATAAAGAACCAGATTTCCTTCTGCAACTTTTGACTTTCCTACATGTATTGCGTAGTCATTTAATGATTTGAGTGCCCAAACGGTAGATTGTGTACAGCCGAAATGTCCGTAAGAACGACTTTTCAATATTACTTCTACAAATTTTCTCAGGCGTATTTCATCGGGCTTGGCACTTTTTAGATTCGCGGTGATGGCGATTCCTAAAATTTCCGTCCGGAGGCCTGCGCCAGTTGAATAGGTAATGGAATGTTCGCCTGTAACCTGTTCTGCGCCAACCTTGTCTATCAGCTGATTGAGTACCAGGAGCAGCGATTCGGCTTTTTTGGTCTGTCCAAAATGGAAGTTTGTTAATACGGCCAATCCCAAACGATAAAGATCCTTGCTGTTTTCAGCTTCTGTAGTCATTTTTGCAATTTCAGTGCTGATATTCTTTTCGCCGATATAGGCCAAAGCATAAGTAATATAGGCATCTGATACTGCTTTGGAATTTCCCCATCCATGATTGTAGCCGGTTCCGGCCTGAAAGCCGCCAGTTCCATCGCGACGGCTGAGCAGCCAACTTTTTGCCCGATCAACCATTGAGGCATCCACTCCGGAATAAACCGCCGCCATATCTTTAAATTCCATCAGGCCAAAGGCTGTAAGTCCCTCATGAGCGGGAGATTTACCAAACCATTCGAATCCGCCGCCTGCACATTCATAACCGGCCAATTTTTTATACCCATTTTCCAAAAAGCCGTAGGCTCGGTCATAGACAGCAGGATCCAGGCTGTTAGTGGTTTTCATGTATTGAAGCGCCAGAATATTCGGGTAATTGGAAGAGGAAACCTGTTCAAAACAACCGTAGGGTTCGCGAAGCATACCTTCCATACTGCTTTTCATATCCTGTAGAATATCAGAAAATACCTCCAGTTTAACCTTTAAAGAACCGTTTACCAATTGGTCTATACTGAAAGTCCCCTTTCTGCTGACTTCATTGCCCGAAATTGTCAATTCCATAGGAAAACCCTTGCTTCTGGCTTCATATTCCACATTTACTTCATCACTCATTCCCAATGACTCGAAACGGATGGTCATGCGCTGTTTTGCCTGAGCGGGCATGACAAGGAAAGGCAATTCCAGCTTTATAAATCCTTTGGCAGGAATCTGATAGCTTGTAGGAATTGTATCCAAAAACATCAGTCCGCTGCCTTTTGCCAGACTGAGCTGCCCGAACATTTCTTCTGATCTGTTATTTTTTAAAACGACAGGTAAAAGCACCGTATCGCCAAAAGTGAGGATACGCGGCATTTTTACATCAATTTCAAAAGGCATCTGCACCGAATAGGTATGTTCTTTTCTTGCCGCTTTACCGCCTTTTCCTATGCCTTCCACAATGATGCGGAAAGTAGTAGTTGCATCAGAATTAAATAAAAGCACCCTTGCCTTACCTGTAGAGTCCGTCTGTAAAAATGGCTGCCAATATATTGTTTTACGGAAATCGCTGCGGGTAACAACTCCGGCTATGCCCTTGCGTTGTGCAGTCAGATACTCGGTATAATCCGGCACATAAAAAGTTTTGGCTGTAAAGAATGCCGGTTTTCCTGCCTGTGTGATAGCAAAATTTGGTTGAACCATAGACCCTTCTCCACGGCCTACATTGTTTAATGCCCTATCATTGCTGTAACCAAAAGGAAGTTCTCCTCTCAATTTGCTCATTTCCGTCTGATTGCTGTTTTCGTTGTTGGCAGTAACAGATTTGTACTGAATTCCGGGTGTTATTGATCTTATTGCCATTATATCGCGAGTTGGGATTCTTGCAATATCTTCTCTGTTTATAGTAATTCCGGAAGTTCTTCTATCCACATCCACTGCATTTACTTTGAATTCTTCCTTTTTCCGGTTTTCCTGACGTGGCATTTCCACTCTTCCAATTACTCTGACCCCATCTACATAGGTATCGTTGGAAATTACTCTACTAAAGCTGGCAGAAGTTAGGGACATTACTTCCCTGTCCATTTTTCTGTTTGTGATAACCACCTCACTTAGCGTCAGTTGTTCTGCGCCTAAATGAATGTCTTGAATCAGAATTTTATCAGCAATTATATTTAAGTCTGTTTCTGACGTTTTGTAGCCAATATATTTTACGGTCAATTTATATGCTCCGGGTGTGAGATCTTTGAGTTCATATTTACCGTCAATATCGGTTATAACACCAGCCACCACAATACCATTCAGACTGAGCGTAATTGCTGCAAAAGCTAAAGATTCCACATTTTCTCCATCTCGAACAAAACCTTGTAAGGCTCCTTTGCCCTGTGCGGGTTTTTGAGCATAAGTTGATTTTGGATTTGAAACCTCCGGTTTAAAGGGCTGACGTTGAAATTCTACTCCTTTATTTCTTTTTCTCTCAGGTGTTACGTAGTAATTATAATTTTGGGAATATACATCCTGTTTCAAGGTCA
>CAINVS010000213.1 GCA_903854205.1 uncultured Bacteroidota bacterium
AATAGTTACCCCTATTTCAAAACCCAAAAAACGAGTAAGTGCTTAGTTTTACAGCAATTTAGGCTTGGAATAGAATTTCTAATGACGGATTTGGGTTAAAAATAATAGTCAATCTAACTTTCCAAATACAAAGTACCAAATGCCAAATTAGCCGTTCATTGATTATAGTCAGCCTCAGAGAGGAGCAATATCCTTAGCACCGAAGGTGCGGAAGATTGTAAAAGCTTCGGAGAAGCGCAAGATAACAGAATACGGATGTGGTTTGCAATTCTAAATATTGCATTATTAAAAGCCCCTCAAATCAAGCGATTTGAAGGGCTTTAGCTTTGAAACATTAGAAAATTTAACGCACTAATTAAAAAATGAATTTTCTTCTTTTTTATTAGGAACAGGAATATTTAGTTTTTTCAGAGAGTCCTGCGGCTCAGTCAGATTTCCATCTGTGGAAACAAAGGTCCAACCGGCCTGTTCTACCAGCAATTTTATAATTTCAAGCTGTTCCAACCCTTCTTCTTTGGCTTTGTCCATCAAAGGCCCTTTTTCTGTCGCCTCTCTTAGTTTTTGCTTAATGACGATATTGATATCGGTGAGTTCCGATTCTTTAAATGTGTTAAACATTCCTTCATGCATGTCGTAATACTGAACACTGTGGTCTATCGAAATAATTTCCGGCTGAGGCATATTGCTTACCTTTATTACCTTGTTGACGGAATCAATTTCCCAAGTCAGTTTTTGAAGGTCATAACCTACAGAAACCTTAGCCTGTACTTTTAAAAGGGCTTTTTTATTAAAAATACTGATATCTGCCCAATAGAAATTTTTATATTCGTGAACATTGGCAAATTCGCCCTCCACGGTTACCAATTTTGCCACTTTTTTTATCCGTTCCAAAAGTATCTGCTGTTTTACATCCGGCATCGGATTAGCTTTTGACTTAGGAGAACATAGAAAAAAAGCATATAAAAGGGCACCAATTACGATCCCTGCGAGCATAAAAAGGACAGATTCTAAAATTCTCATCTGGTTATTTTATTAATTTTTATAGTAGTTTAGATATTTGAATTTGGAACATAAAATTTCCCTCATTAAGTTCAAAGATAGGTCAATAATCAAGTCAACAGCAAATTTTTTTTAAGTAAAGCGATTTTATTAATTTGCAAAGCTAAAAAAATCGTACTATTGTCAATCAATCATAAAATAATCAAATTATTTAACTTCAACCATTATATAATATGGGCGTATTTGCAGGAAAAACGGTATTCATAACCGGAGCCAGCCGAGGAATTGGAAAAGCAATCGGTTTACGTTTGGCAAAGGAAGGAGCTAATATTATCATTGGCGCTAAAACAACTGAGCCACATCCAAAATTGGAAGGTACCATTTATTCAGCTGCTGAAGAAATGGAAAAAGTCGGAGGGAAAGCTTTGCCGATTTTTCTGGACGTACGTGATGAAGAAATGGTTAATGCTGCTGTTGCTAAAGCTGTTGAAACATTTGGCGGCATCGATATCCTCATCAACAATGCCAGTGCTATCAGCCTTACCCCTACCGAATTTACTGAAATGAAACGCTATGATTTGATGCACGGAGTGAATGTTCGCGGAACTTTTCTGATGTCAAAAGCCTGTCTCCCATATCTTAAAGAATCAAAAAACCCGCATATCCTTAACCTCTCACCGCCGCTCAATATGGAAGCGCGTTGGTTTGCTAATCATGTGGCTTACTCAATGACTAAATTTGGAATGAGTATGTGTGTATTGGGGATGTCTGAAGAATTTAAAGATTTGGGTGTAGCCGTAAATGCTTTATGGCCCCGCACAACAATTGCAACAGCAGCCGTTAAAAACCTGTTAGGCGGTGAAGATATGATCGAAGCCTCAAGAACTCCTGAGATCATGGGCGATGCAGCATATTGGATTCTTCAGCGTGACAGTCGCGACTGTACAGGCAACTTCTTCATCGATGATGAAGTATTGACTATGGAGGGTTGTTATGATTTTACCAAATATGCGGTTGATCCTACTAAAAAACCAATGCCCGACTTTTTTATTTAACTTAAACAACCAACGCCAAAATGGAAAAAGATCAATTGCCTCTCCTCGGTACCGATTATGTCGAGTTTTATGTAGGTAATGCCAAACAGTCAGCACATTATTATCAGGCTGCCTTTGGTTTTGAACTGGTCGCATACAAAGGCCTTGAAACCGGCAGTAAAGAATTGTGTTCCTATGTGCTCCAACAGGGCAAGATTCGCCTTGTACTCACTACTGCTCTTGTAGAAAATCATCCTGTTGCAGATCATGTAAAAAAACATGGAGACGGTGTTAAAACTTTGGCACTTTGGGTAGATGATGCTATTTATTCCTACAATACTGCAATGTCACGTGGTGCAAAATCAGCATTTGAACCGCAAACCCTGACTGATGAATTTGGTGAAGTGAAAATTGCCGGCATCTATACCTATGGAGAAACAGTTCACACCTTTGTTGAGCGAAAAAATTATAAAGGCACTTTCATGCCGGGTTATAAAGCCAAGAAAAGTCTTATTGAAGTAAAACCGGTGGGTCTGCTTTATGTCGATCACTGTGTTGGCAATGTAGATTGGGGACAAATGAACGAATGGGTTGAATATTACCAAAAAGTTATGGGCTTTAACCTGCTCATAACATTCGATGACAATGATATTTCTACAGAGTATACTGCGCTCATGAGTAAGGTAGTTTCAAACGGCAATGGTTATGTGAAATTCCCAATCAATGAACCTGCAGAGGGCAAGAAAAAATCACAGATTGAAGAATATATTGATTTTTATGGCGGTTCCGGAGTCCAACATATCGCTATTGCTACTGATAATATTATTAAAACTGTCGATCAGTTAAGAAATAATGGCATCGACTTTCTCTATGTCCCAGAAATTTATTATGTAGATGTATTGGATAGGGTAGGACCTATTGAAGAGAATATTGAGGAATTGAAACGACTTAATATCCTTATAGACAATGATGAAGATGGCTACCTGCTTCAGATTTTTACGAAACCTGTTCAGGACCGCCCCACAGTTTTTTATGAAATAATTCAGCGCAAAGGGGCTAAGTCTTTCGGAAAAGGCAATTTCAAAGCATTGTTCGAATCAATTGAAAGAGAACAGGAATTAAGAGGTACGCTTTAGTATATAACATAGGGATATGGAGGTTTGAATTGAAACAAACAAAATAATTGTTCAGACCTCCAAATTGCTTTCTAAAAAATACAGCAAAATTGTCTTATTCTGTATTAAAACCCGAAAAATAATTTTAAATAGTTCATATTTCAATAAAGTTCCTGTTTTTTGAAGATAAGACTTCAAAAAATTTTGTTTTGTAAGTTTATTTTACAAATTTTGTCACCTAATCTCAAAAAACAGGCTGCAGTACTTAAATTCTGCGCTCTTTCAGAGAAAAAGAACATAAAAAAATTTTATGGAGAGGTGTCAGAGTGGTTGAACGAGCACGCCTGGAAAGTGTGTGTACGTGAAAGCGTACCGCGGGTTCGAATCCCGCTCTCTCCGCCAAGTTTTTTTATCATACTTCAATCTACTTTTTGTAAAATTCGAGTATAGTTTTAATTAAATTTTAGATCATTTTAAATTTTTGAACGCAAAAGCAATTTCGAAATCTGTAAACCTTTTTTTAAATTATGAGAAATTTGTTCGCTTTAGTGCTCATCTTACTGTTGGGTGTAACAGTTTGCAATAACACAGCCTCTGCTCAAAACTACACTACAAGTAATGAGTTATTGGCTTATCAGGATAATCCTGACACTACCAAAAAAGCTGAGGCTCCAGAAGAAAAGCCTAAAACTGAAGAAGCTCCAAAAACAGAAGAGAAGGCAAAAACTACTTTCTATCAGATGGTAAAGAAATACTATATTGACGGTGGTTGGGAATTTATGAGCTTGGTATTAATTACCCTCATTTTTGGTTTGGCAGTTGCTATCGAGCGTGTTGTAACGCTTAGTTTGGCTACAGTAAATACAAAAAAATTATTGGCTAAAATTGAAGAACATATTAAAGCAAATGACATCGAAGGTGCACGTAATCTTTGTCTTGCTACTTCCGGTCCAACTGCTGAAGTATTGGGAGAAGGACTTCGTCGCGTTGACGATGGTATTGATGCCGTTGAAAAAGCAATCGTTTCTAACGGTAGCGTTCAGGTAGGCCTTTTGGAAAAAGGTTTGGTTTGGTTGGCACTCTTTATCGCACTTGCGCCTATGTTAGGATTCTTGGGTACGGTAATCGGTATGATCTTCGCATTCGATACAATCCAAGCTTCAGGTGATATTAAACCGGATGAAGTAGCGGGTGGTATCAAAATCGCCTTGATTACAACCGTATTCGGTTTGATTGTAGCAATGATCCTCCAAATTTTTTACAACCTGATCACTTCTAAAGTTGACGATTTGTCAAACAAAATGGAAGATTCTACAATCGGTATGATTGATATGCTGATTGACAACGGCTATGCTAAAGGCAGACCTCAAGGCAAATAAGATAATCCCATTTTCGTCTATTTTTAAAAACTCAACAGTTTATGAAAGCAGCATATCTGTTTTTGAAAAAGCATGGGGTTAGCATTAGTTTCGCTATAGGTGCCCTTCTGTCGATTATAAGTATCGGTGTTATTGTTGCCGGTTTCCCTGAGGGAGCCACTATGGAAGAGCTACACGAAACTACAATCTTTAATCCTGCGCTGAATATCAGTTTCATCCTTATCATACTTACTTCTATTACAGCTATGGTAGGGCCGGCTATATACACAGCATTAAATTTTAAAGAATCTGTAAAGTTTATGATAACTTTTGTTGTCATGGTTGCCATGTACTTCATATCTGTTTCAATGGGTGTTACACCAAATGCGGAGAAGCTAGTCTTTTTTCAGGGTGTTGACAATACTCATTTAACAGCAGATACAGTAGCATACATTGATGGCTTGTTGATCTTTACAAGTATTATGATCTTTTTGACCATGGCTTCTTTGGTCTTCATGGGGGTATGGGGCCTACTTAAACAACGCTAATTATGGCTGACAAAAAAATTCCCGAAATCAATGCCGGTTCAATGGCCGATATTGCATTCCTTCTGTTGGTTTTCTTTTTGGTTACAACCACAATTCAAACCGATGCAGGTCTCTATCAGATGTTGCCCCAATGGGTTGATAAAAGTGATGAGGTAGAACCAAAGCCTAAAAACAAAAGAAATGTACTTCAGATAAAAATTACGGCATCCGATCAACTGATTGTTGAATCAGGTCAGGAATCTGCTCAAATTAATTTTGAAGTACTCAATCTTAAAGCTAAGGCTATTGAGTTTTTGACCAACAATGACAAAACGCCTGCCTTATCTGAAAAGATGACTAAAGCTGTTATTGTGCTTCAAAATGACAACGGTACTTCTTACGATATGTATCTTCGTGTATTTAATGAGTTGAATGCTGCCTATAATACAATTTGGGAACAGGCTTCAAGAGATAAACACGGAGTAGCATACGATGCTTTGACCGAAGAACAACAGGAAGAAATCCGTATGGCTTTTCCAAAAGTGCTTTCCGAAGCTGATGCTACGGACTTTGATAAGAAATAGCATTTTGGAAACCGTTCATCAACCACAAGAATCTGAATCCTATGTCAAAATTTAAAAAAGGTAAAAAAGGCAAAGAGCTTCCGCCTATCAGTACGGCTTCCTTGCCAGACATTGTGTTCATGCTCCTCTGTTTCTTTATGGTGGTAACTAAAATGCGTGATGCCGATATTAAGGTGCGCACCAAAGTTCCGCAGATTACTGAAATGAGGAAAATTGAAAATAAATCACTTAACAGTTTTGTCTTTATAGGCCCTCCTTCCAGTCAATATCAGGAATTGATGGGTACTGCACCTCGTGTACAGCTGAATGATGCGTTTGCAAAACCTGCAGACATTATGGCATTTGCCACACAACGCCGTACTGAAATACCTGCCGCCCAACACAATCAGATGACTGTTTCTTTGAAAGTAGACGCTGAAGTGAAAATGGGTCTTGTAACTGAAGTGAAGACTGAATTGCGTAAAGCAAATATGCGCCGTGTATTTTATATGGCAAACAGAAGATCCGGCAGCTAAAAAATATCGGATTTCATAAAGCAAATAACAAAGCTTCCCTATATTTGTAGGGAAGCTTTTTTACATATAGGAATGCCGCGCCATTCTACAAAGCAATAATACTATGGCCAAAAAAACGCCAAAAGGCAAAATTCAAGGCTCAGAGCCTAAACAAGTTGTTACACCAATAGATAAAAAAGAGGATATTGCTCTACAGGCACCAACTTCCGTTGTTGATCTGTTTGAAGCAGTATTGGCAAAAAAATCTATCTTTCTGCTGGGTATCGCCCTTTTTGTTATCTTGTTTATCGTATTCGGATCATTCCTGATGGGCGACAGGCTTTTCCTTTTTAAAGATATCGGCAGTGATACAATTAATTTTTACTATCCGAGACTGTATTATATAGCGCAATATCTTTCAGAAGAGGGCATTCCTAAATGGTCTTTTCATGAAGGGATGGGACAAAATATTTTACCGCTCAGCATTGGCGACCCCTTCAATTGGCTGCTTTATATGATGGGAAAAGATAATTTGGCCTATGGCATTGTTTGGGTCGAGTTTTTGAAAATTTTCTCGGCAGGCCTTGCTTTCTATGCTTTTCTGCGGATGCTTAAACTGACTTACCACAGTTCCATTATTGGAGCAATGGCTTACAGCTTTTCCGGTTTTATGATTGTAGGCAGCGGTTGGTACATTTTTACCACTCAGGGTCTCTACATGGCCTTGCTGTTATTGGGATTTGAATACCTTTTCCAAAAAAATAAATGGTGGATTTTTGCCGCTGCGGTATTCCTTATTGCACTAAACTCCCCATTCGACCTTTACCTATCTGTCGTACTCATTTTTGTTTACAGCACTATGAGAATGGTCGATGTTTACGGCACAGATCTCAAAAAATATTTTCTTACTTATTTTCTGATGTTGGCCATGGGAATTATTGGGGTTTCCATGAGTGCTGTCATGCTGGTAAGCAGTGTCGATCAGATTCTCAACAGTTCAAGGGTTTCCGGTGAAGCGGCATTCTTTGAAACGCTTAGCTCTAAATCCATGTTTGCGCTGGGTGAACAAAAACACAATCTCACTGCCCTTGCCCGCTTATTTTCAAATGACTTGATTGGAGATGGTGGTTTTAATCCGCAAAATAAAGCTATGCACTTTACCGGCTGGTCTAATTATTTGGAAGCGCCGGCTTTGTATTCGGGTCTTTTTACGCTGATATTAATTCCTCAGGCAATAGCCCTCAGCCGTGGGCGAAAACGCATACTGTTCATTATTGGTCTGCTCATGGTGGTTATTCCGGTTTTGTTTCCTTATGTGCGTTATGCAATCTGGCTCTTTTCCGGAGATTATTACAGAACCTTCTGTCTTTTTTTTACATTTTCGCTGCTCTATGTAGCTGTACAGGCCTTGGATCTGATTTATACAAACAGAAAAGTAAATCTCTATGTATTGGGTGCTACCCTTGTTTTTTGGATGGTCATGATGTTTATGCCATTCAACGATACCAAAGAACCTGGATTTAATGTAGTTGACGGTAGCATGAGAAATATCCTGATCATGTTCCTGATTGCACATACATTTGTGATCGCCGGATTGGGTTTTATCGACTACAGACAAACTGCAAGAATTGCAATGATCGGCCTGGTAGCTTTGGAACTTATTCTGGTTTCTTCTTATACTTTTAATACGGAACGTCCTGTCATTACTAAAACGGAATACAAGCAAAAGGTATTTTACAATGACTTTACTAAAGATGCTATTGCAAAAATAAAGCAGAAGGATAAAGATTTTTATAGAATTTCAAAGTATTACCAATCCGGAGCGGCCGTGCATGGCAGTATGAATGATGCAAAGGTTCAGGACTATTTTGGAACAGCTTCCTATCAGTCTTTCAACCAAAAAAATTACATCAGGTTCCTGGGCGATATGGATATCATCAACCGTAAGGTGGAATTCGAAACCCGTTGGGCTCCCGGTTTACAGAATACACCGCTGGTCCAGATTATCGCCTCCAATAAATACATGTTGGCAAAACAGCAGGTGCCTAATTTTCCGGGCTATACGCTGATCGATTCTGTCGGCGATGTAAAGATATTGGAAAACAGTTTTTATCTGCCCTTAGGTTTTACCTACGATAAATACTTGGATTCTGCCACTTTTCACAAACTTTCAAAAGAGGCCGGCAGTTTGAAAAAACAGATCGCTCTGCTTAAAACTATTGTTATTGATAACCCTGCCCTTGCAAAATTCAGTGGCCTGCAAAAGTTTGATACTGCTGCAATCAATACCAATTATATGTTGGATGAATTGTCAGCAGATGTAACTGCACTGAAATCAGAATCTTTGAAACTGACAAAATTCAGCCACAACCATATCAGCGGTGAAGTTACAGTGTCAAAACCAAAAGCACTTTTCCTTTCTATTCCTTTCGACCCATCCTGGGTAGCAAAAGTTGACGGAAAAGCAGTGAAAATTGAAATCGGTAACCTCGGACTCATGGCTCTGCCGCTAAGCGAAGGTAAGCACAGCATTGAACTGATTTTTAATCCGCCATATTGGAATTTGTCCTGGACTGTGAGCATCATTGGTCTGCTGCTGTTTGTGGGAATGATAGTACTGAATACTGTTTTAATTAAAAAATGGAAAAACAATGAAGTTCAATCTTGATGAATTTGCTGAAAATCTGACAGCTAAAGACGGTATTTATTTCAGTGCTTCCAACAGAGAAATTTCATATCCCGAAGCCGGTAATCAAAGCTGTTTTGAATTGGAAGACAGCAGTTTTTGGTTCAAACACAGAAATAACTGTATCCTTTCGGCGGTTAAAAAAATTGCTGCCGACAAAGTGTTTTTTGACATTGGCGGCGGAAACGGCTTTGTATCTTCCGGCCTTGAAAAAAATGGCCTCGCAACAGTAATTGTAGAACCGGGAATACAGGGCTGCCTGAATGCCAAAACCAGAGGTATGACAAATATTATCTGCTCTACGCTTGAAGATGCCGCATTCAAAAAAGAATCTATCGAATCTGTAGGGCTTTTTGATGTGGTAGAACATATCGAAAAAGATGTGGACTTTCTGAAGGCCATTGCTGCCTATATGAAAAAGGACGGCCATTTTTTTATTACTGTGCCTGCCTATAAATGGCTCTGGTCCAATGAAGATGATATTGCAGGGCATTACAGAAGATATACCCTGAGAACTATTGAGGAGACATTGAATAAGGCCGGATTTCAAATGGTCTATAAAAGTTATATTTTTTCCATTCTGCCCCTGCCCATCTTTTTTTTCCGCAGCATACCCTCTAAACTCGGATTTGCCCCTAAGAATATCGATCAGGAAAAGGCTAAGAAAGAACACGGGAAGAAAGCGGGTTTTATAAGCCGAATGATTGATAAAATTTGGAATTGGGAATTGAAGAAAATTCAAAATGGGAAAAGGATAAATTTTGGCAGCAGCTGCTTTGTTATTGCTAAGAAACGCTAATTTTACCCCGATTTCTAAAGCATCATACCTAATACATTAAAAGAAACTCAACCTTTTTTATGCAATACGAAAATCTTTTAGTTGAAAACCGCGATGGTATCGTGGTACTGACAATCAATCGCCCAAAAGCACTCAATGCTTTAAATCGCGGTACTTTAGCCGATCTCCGCCAGTTTTTTGGCAAAGATGCACTGACTATCGAAGGACTTAAAGGTGTCATCATTACAGGTGCAGGCGATAAATCCTTTGTTGCCGGAGCCGATATCAGTGAGTTTAACGGTTTGGACGCTCAGGCCGGATTGGATATGTCACAAAACGGACATGATATTTTCTTTCTGATTGAAAAATTTACTAAGCCTGTAATTGCAGCAGTCAACGGATTTGCTTTGGGCGGCGGCTGCGAATTGGCCATGTCCTGCCACCTTCGCATTGCCGTTGAAAAAGCACGCTTTGGTCAGCCCGAAGTGAATTTGGGTATCATCCCGGGTTATGGTGGAACACAACGCCTCATTCAGTACATAGGCAAAACAAAGGCTTTGGAACTGCTTATGACCGGCGATATGATCGGTGTTGAAGAGGCTTATCGCCTTGGCCTGCTCAATCATGTAGTTCCTGCAGGTGAAGAAGTGAACAAGGCAATGGAAATCCTAACAAAAATTGCCGCTAAAGCACCGATTGCCATTCAAAAAGTAATAGAATGTGTCAATACCTATTTCAGCGCTGAAGGTTTCAGACGTGAGGTGATTGAATTTGCAAATACCGTAAAAACAGAAGATTTCAAAGAAGGCGCTGCTGCCTTTTTGGAAAAGCGAGCACCTAAGTTTCAGGGCAAGTAATTTTAAGAATGTAAATATTTAAGTAGCTGTTCATAAATAATGATAATGATATGGTTCGCTTCGCGGAGCCTTCGGGTTCGCTTCGTGGAGCCTTCGGGTTCACTCCGTGGAGCGAATAGAATTTCTAATGACTGATCAGACTTAAAGCCCCCTTGCTAAAAATATGATTTATGAAAATTCTCCATATTGCCCTTTTCCTTATTCTGTTGGCCTTTTCACTGAATGCTCAGCCAAAGAGTTATAAGCAGTGGGATGAATTGCAAAAAAAGTTCAGCTACTATCTAATTACAGTAGAGGATTTTGAAAAAGCGGAACTCTACCTTTCGCAAATGCAGAAACTTGCAGACAGAAAATTTAAAAGCACAGATTCCCTTTATGCGGCAACTGTTATAAAAGCTGTGGAATTGGAACAGGCCCGAAAATATTATGTAAAGGGCAATGAAATGCTGGAAAAGCATATTGTAAAAATGAGAGAAGATGCCGCTAAAGGCATAAAACTGAGCCTCTCGCATTACAACTTTCTGTTGATTTATGGCAATAACTGCTATTATATCGCCGAGAGTCTCATGTTTGGCCGGCCGCTGTTGGGAACTGATATGAAATTGCCCGCCCTTCCTGAAGAAAAATTTAAAATCTCACTTCAGTATTTTAATAAGGCGATCGATTCCTTTACCGAACTGAAAAAGCGCTATCCAAAACATGCAGATGCCGATGAAAATATCGGTGCCGTTTACAGATATAAAGGCAGATTGCAGGGGCAGTTTTTGGGCGATTTGGCCGGCTGTATCAGCTCTTTGGAAAAATCATTGGAATACGGAGAGGATCTCGAAACCTATCGACTACTTGGCGTAGCCAATGGAATTGCCGGAAAGCATTTCAAAGCC
The DNA here is from genome assembly GCA_903854205.1 of uncultured Bacteroidota bacterium. Classification (GTDB taxonomy): domain Bacteria; phylum Bacteroidota; class Bacteroidia; order Chitinophagales; family Saprospiraceae; genus Saprospira. The sequence continues at coordinate 11,317 of CAINVS010000213.1, forward strand.
ATCGAAAGTTTTGAAAAAGGACTAAAATTTACCAGTGGCCCCAATGCTGCCGGACTTTTGTACAATCTGGAAGTGGCTTATCGCCAATTAACGGAAAGGGAGCCCGACCCTATCCTAAAAGAGCAGTATAAATCAAAAGCAGAATCTTATCTCATACAGTGGAAAGCTGCAGATCCGAGTTATGACCCCAGGAATGGGAATTGAGTAGACGGTAGCATCTTTGTGGTTCATTTTTAATGGATTCGAGAAAAGCCATGAAATCTCCTCCGGATAAAGGAGGAATTATGTAAAAAAGTACAAATCAAAAGCGGACTATTATCTTCGTTTGCAAAAAGCAAAGCAAGTATAAATATGAGAATAAAAGAGATTGTTATTTCGATAGTAGTCTTGTTTACATCCTGTAACTACACAGAAAAAGATCTTGTTGGAACTTATACTCCAAAAGACTACAAGTACACTTTTGATACTATTCAGTTGAAGGGAAATAATATGTATTACAGAAAAGTGTATAATAGCAATAAAAAACTTGTATTGGAAATCAATGGAGAATGGAGTTTAAAAGGAGACTTAATATTGTTTAAATCGCCTTATTTTGCTAATTTAGACAGAGATTTAGTTGCATTTCCTGAACTTTTGCAAGATTCTGTTAGTAACGGGATCGGATATATCTGGTCGAAGAACGGAAATATTGAATTTTGTATAGGTAATTATTCAGTTGATTTACCCAATGAGAATTGTTACCGTAAATTTGAATAAGTAGATATTCATAAATAATGAAAATTTTGGAATGATTGTATTTTATATACTGACAAGGCAAGGTTTTCAAATCCCGGGTTTAACCCGAGTTTCCGAGGGTTTTAAAAACTAAGGATAAAGCCGTCGATTTTTAGCCACAAATACCAACATATCAATAGCAAAACATGCGACTCCGATGGAGTCGAAAAACTTTTGTTAGAGTTATATTATAAACATTTGACTCCGAAGGAGTCAGAACAAGTCATAGAATATTTCGTTAGTATTCCGACCCCTTCGGGGTAGCTGTAAATACAGCAATTGATGCCGACCCCAAAGGTGGTCGTATGTTTTTAAGGTTTGTACAAACCCTAACAAAAATGCAGCTTTGTCGTCTAACTCATCCCCAACCCAAAAAGGAGGGGATTTTTCGGCTCTGCCGATACTCCGAAGGAGTCTAAAAAGCC
>CAINVS010000214.1 GCA_903854205.1 uncultured Bacteroidota bacterium
CAAAAGTAACAAAAAATCAAGTCGGAACCAATGCATTTTTGGGGGAGTGTTGGGTCGTACGGTCGTTCGATCATATAACCCCCAAAACCAGAATCGGCCAGACTGTCCTTCAGCCTGAGATTTTTTGCTTTTTTATTGAATTTTCAGGCTTAGCACTATACTCGAAAGGGCCAATTCTATATGCTGGTGCTTCCGACGTTCTGAAACGCTGCCTGCGGCTCGTAATTTTTAGTTTTTTTAAATAAAATCAATACTTTTCAATATATTACAACCCTTGATTCCCATTAATTATGAATGGCTACTTATCATCAATTAAAAATATAGCCAATGTCCCTCAACCTTGGTAAAATTATCATCCTGCTTATTGTCATGCTGTCAGCCTATGCAATGGGCTCGATAGCCTTTCCTTATTTACTTCCCCCATTTCCTACCGATATTGATTTTCTGGCACAGAAACCCGATTGGCTGCTTGGTAAAAAGCATTACATGATTGCTTTTTATATACATATCAGCAGTTCGGTTTTGGTATTGGCCGCCGGATTGACACAGTTTTCAAAAACACTGATGTTCAAATATCCCAAATGGCACCGCAACATCGGCAAATTCTATGTGTTTACGGTTTTATTCCTCTCAGGCCCCTCGGGACTGGTCATGGCTTTTTATGGCAGTGGAGGAGCGGCTGCACAATGGGCATTTGTACTGCAGGCATTGGGCTGGTGGTTTTTTACCTATATGGCATATGTAACTATTCTGAAAAAGGATTTGGTAAAACATGGTGAATATATGCTGCGCAGTTATGCCATGGCCTTTTCGGCCATTACCCTTCGGGCAGGCACTTATGTAGTTTCCTTGTACAAAATGCAATATCATATCCGTTGCCCCGACGAGGCTTGGAGCATGCTCTGCTATCCCAATTTCTATGTTTTGGAGGCCTGGCTCAGCTGGGTACTGAATATAATGATGGTGGAACTGCTGATTATGGCTGGGATAATGAAATATTATTTCCCGAAAATGAATTCAGGGATTTAAATTCTATCATATGGGTGTAGGGTTGAATATACTATATACTGATCAGTATAAAAAAAAGAATAATTATGCGCTGGTCCTTGGAATATACTTACTATAAAAGCAGATGATTTCAGAAATGCTTTTCTAAAATATTAATTTGTTTCCCAAAAATCAATAATTAGTATCTTTCGATTCCAATCGGTCTTTCCAACTTTCAAAATCAGGTTGACTATATTCGTCATCGCTGTGAAAATCGGTAATTTCCTTTTCTATAAAAGCTTTGATATCACTGTGAATAAAAATCGGGTAAAAAAATGGCCAAAATTGCTTGTGCTGTTGTTTGAAATCCTTCCACCATGCCTCAAAAGAATCGAATTCTTTTACCCATGATATAATTGGATCTTCATCTTCATCCAACATTCCACCGGAGCTTCCGGTTTCAATAAATTTTCCCTCATCAGATCTGAAAACGGAGGCTCCTCCCCCATCTGCACCAAATTTAAAAATTAAAGTCTTATTTATCATCTCTTATTTATAATTTTAAAATTTAAACAAATCCATTCTGTCTTATGAGTTTAGACCGGGTAACTTCAGACATTTTGACCACAGACCGGGAAACTTCAGACATTGAGACTTAAAATCGGGCATATAAGGGCTAATGACTAAAAGTCTATCGTCTAAAAGACTAATTCCGGTGTCCGTTCTTCCACTTCACTTCATACAAATCATTTCTGATATCTTTCAGATTCCGCACCGAACCGAAGGTATGCAGTTTTTTCAACAGACTCAGGTCCACATCAACAATCAGCGTCATTTCTGTATTGGGCGTTGCTTCTGCTACAACACCAGTTATTGGAAATGAAAAGTCTGAAGGGGTAAACACGGCCGATTGTGCATACTGAATGTCCATATTGTGCACCTTTGGCAGATTTCCCACACAGCCGGCAATTGCTACATAACATTCATTTTCGATGGCACGGGCCTGAGCGCAGTGACGCACACGGGTATAGCCGCTCTGTGTATCGGTGAGGAATGGCACAAAGAGTATTTCCATACCCTCCTGTGCCAGCAAACGGCCCAACTCTGGAAATTCGACATCGTAACAAATGAGAATGCCGATTCGGCCGGCATCCGACTCATAACAGCGCAGTACATCGCCACCCACCATCCCCCAGGCACTGACCTCGGATGGTGTGATGTGCAATTTTTCATACATCTCGGAACTGCCGTTTCTGCGGCAGAAATAGCCCACATTAAGCATCTGACCGTTGCGCAGCAGGGGCATAGAACCCGTGATGATATTAATATTATAAGCTACAGCGTATTCCTGAAATTTCTGATGCAGCAGTTCGGTATATCCGGCAAGCTGACGCATGGCTTCTACCTCGGGCAGGTGATTGAAGGCCGCCATGAGCGGAGCATTGAAATGCTCGGGAAAAAGAATAAAATCACTCTTATAGTCCGAAACGGCATCAACAAAAAACTCAATCTGTTCGCAAAGCGAATCGAAACTGTCGAAGAGCCGCATTTGCCATTGTACAAGGCCCAGGCGCACTACTTCTTTTGAGGAAAGCGGTGCTTTATTTTTTGTATAATAAATATTATTCCACTCCAACAGCGTAGCAAATTCCATAGAATCCTGATCATCGGGCAGATAGCCCTTTAGAATCTTAGTTACATGAAAATCGTTGGACAGTTGAAAAGTTAAGACAGGATCGTAAATTTCTTTGTGCTTTACTTTAAATATATACTCCTTCGGATCCATTTTTTCAGCAAGTTTCTTATAACCTGGAATTCGTCCTCCGGCTATCATTGCACGCAGATTTAGCCTTTCACAAAGTTCTTTACGGGCATCATAGAGCCGACGGCCCAAACGTAAACCCCTGAACTCCGGATTGATAAATACATCAATCCCATACAAAACATCACCATCATCAGTATGAGTACTGAATGTATAATTTCCGGTGATGCTAATATAAGTATGTTCATCACCATGCTTTTCGTAATCTACAATTATAGACAGGGCTGCGCCGGCGACCTTGTCATCAACCAATACACAGAGCTGTCCTTCGGGAAATTTTATCAATAGTGTTTCAATCTGATCCTCACGCCAATAAGGCTCTGCCCATTGTTTGTAGGCTTGGATCATAGATTCTTTCAATTCAAGATAATCGGAGAGCAGAAGGTTGCGCAATTCTATCTTTTGCATATTATTTTTCAATTTAAATACCCAAAATTTCTAAAATATTAAATTTGATAGCTTGTCGTAAAGGTCGGGTTAATTATTTTAACTGTTCAGTACAAATACATTTAAAACTAATTTATTTAATCTAATACAACAAACAAAAATTAACAATAAACTGGTTTTTTTTAATAAGTAAATATTTGAAGCATAGAATTTAACAGTTAAAAAAAATAATATTTGATTTGTCCAAAAAAGTTTTGATCTCTTTTTCTATTTTTGCAAGCATTAATAATCTCGCTCGCTGTCAATTTGAGATTTTTCTTCAAAAAAGGACTTAAAAATTCAATCTTAAAATCATTAAAAAATGAAAAAAATCTTCCTCTCTCTTATTCTTCTTTTCGGAATATTTTCAACACAACTTGTTCATGCACAATGTGTACCTGCAAATTGCCTCTCAACTCTTCCGGCTTATGGCGGTATTTGTGATACTGTGTTGGCTGCCGGACGTGTTGGCAATGCCTATTCCGATTTTGAATCTTTCCACACAACTACAAGCTGTTTTGATGCTGCACTGATAAGCCCTGCCAATGCAGGAACAGGCGTAAAAATAACGGTTATTGATAACTTTACATTTACAGGTTTGCCTACAGGTTTGACTGCTGCCACAAACCAACCAAGCTATACTTCACCAGCCAATGGTTGTATCTCAGTATCAGGCACACCTACCCAAGCTGGTATTTTTGCAGTAACTGCAAACTTTTTGGCCGATGTAAACGCTTGGCCTTTCAGTACTGTTTGTTCTGGTTTTAATGTTGCACAAAACAATCAAACGGCCAACTATGCCTTGGATTTGATTGTACTGCCTAAACCAAACTTTACAATTCCAGCAAATACATTTTGCAGCAATTCAGCTGCTGTTGCACTCACACTTGCTACTGGCTCTACAGCAGGCGGCGTTTTCAGTGGTCCCGGTGTAAGCGGCGCAAACTTTAACCCTGCTACAGCTGGTGTTGGCACACACATCATCAAATACCGCGTTTCAGCTCAGCAGGGCGCAGCTGTTGCTCCTGCAGTTGACAGTTTCACTATTAGTGTAACTGTAAGCAATGCCGTTTTGGCCAGTTCCAATGCTACCAATATCACTTGTGCTGTAAATGGTGCAGCAACGGTTACTGCTTCAAGTGGAACCACACCTTATTCCTATATCTGGAGTAATGGTGCTACGAGTGCCGGCATCAACAACATAGCAGCAGGCAACTATACTGTAACTGTAACTGATGCATCAGGCTGTTCAGTAAGCAATACTGTAACTGTTAGTTCTACTGCAGTAAGCCTTACAACGAGCGCTCCTGTAACTGCCAACTCTGCTTGTGGCGGTGCTACTGGTTCGGCTTCTATTAGCGCCACAAATGGTACAGCTCCATATACTTACAACTGGAGCAATGGTGGCAATATACAAACCATCAGCAATATTCCTTCGGGCAGTTACAGCGTAACTATAACCGACGCAAGCAGCTGTACCGGTATTGTTTCTAATATTGTAGTAAATAATCCAAACTCTCCAACTGCTTCTATCAGTGCTGCAAATAATGTTCTTTGCAATGCAGCCAGCACCGGCTCTGCTACGGTAGCTGCTACAGGTGGGACAGCTCCTTACACTTATAACTGGAGCAATGGTGGCAATACTGCAACTGTCAATAATATTGCTGCGGGTACTTATACTGTGACAGTAACTGATAATGCTTCCTGCCTAGGTGTTGCAGCTGTTACGATCAGTCAACCATCTGCTGTTTCTATTACTGGTACTACTACCAATATTCTTTGTTTTGGTCAAAATACAGGTGCTGCTGCTGTGACTGTAAGCGGTGGTACAACTTCGTACAGCTACAACTGGAGCAATGGCGGTAACACTGCTGCAATCAATAATGCAGTTGCCGGCACATATACTTTAACTGTAACAGACGGAAATAACTGTGTGATTAACTTTACTTCAACAATTTCACAGCCTGCAGCAGCTATTACTTTGGTTCCTGCAAGTACTAATATTCTTTGCGCAGGCGCAGGAAATGGCACAGCTGGTGTAACAGCTACAGGTGGAACTGGTTTATATACATACAACTGGTCAAACAGTAACACTAACCCATTCTTGAGTTTCCTCCAAGCCGGAACATATAATGTTTTGGTAACTGATGCCAATGGTTGCTCTGCAACTGTTCCTACCTTCACAATTACAGAGCCTTCGGTATTGACCGTTTCTGCAACAGCAACGGATGTTACTGTGTTTGGTGCCTCTGATGGATCAGTAAATCTAGCAATAAGCGGTGGTACAGGTTCTTATAACTATAGCTGGAGTAATGGTGCAACAACTCAAAATATCAATGGGGTTCCTGCCGGAACTTATAGCGTTACTATCTCAGATGCAAATGGCTGTCAATTCATTGAAAATGCTACTATTGACCAACCTTCGACTGTCACTTTGTCTGGCTTTGATGATCTTTCTTCACTTGCACTATACCCTAATCCGGGCGAAAATATCCTATACATCGAATCAACCGTTCTTTCCGGTGTTTCAGTAAATTTGCAAATGTTCTCAATCGATGGTAAATTGGTTAAATCTCAAAAATACAATCAGGCTTTTGGTTTGATTGAAGTTTCTACTGTTGAACTACCTTCCGGTATTTATTTTATTACACTTCAGACTGAGTTAGGCAACGCTAACCTGAAATGGGTTAAAAAATAACAAACGATCCTATTTATTCAGATTGTAAGAATTTATGGCGGCTCCAGAATTGGGGCCGCCTTTTTTTGGGGGAAACTGCTCTTTTCAAAATCTGCCATAGTTAAAAAAAATCACTACTAACCGACAAAAAAAATAAAAATTAGGAGCTATCCGATACAGGTATAGCTCCTTTTTCATATTTTAGTTTTACCACAAACATATAAATATGAAAAGTAAAAATACAGAAAACA
>CAINVS010000215.1 GCA_903854205.1 uncultured Bacteroidota bacterium
CTGTTGCAGAAAGTGACCTTTGTTGGTACATCGTAGATGTGAATGAAAATACGCTGACACTGAGCTATATGGGCCGTGGCAATACTTTGAAGTATAATAGGGTGAAGCCGAAGGGTGATAAGTAAATGAATTACCGTTTATGAGAAGGTTGTTTTGACTAAATGGATTAGATACTTAAATTATTAATACCCAAAAAATGAAAAAAATCCTCACACTCATCTTACTCCTTTTTGCCTATTATACTCAGGCGCAATCAGGCTATGCCGTCGTTTCCGCCACAGACGTTAATTTTCGAACTCAACCCGACACAAAAGCTGAACTGATATCGAAGGTGCAGTTAGGGACTTTGGCGAAGGTACTGACAGAACCTACAGAAAGTAAAAATTGGTATAAATTGCAGATTGGCAGCAAAACCGGTTGGATTTCTGCTGATTATGTTTTTGATCTAATTCCTTTGGATTCAATTCCGGGCGTAGATATTTGGAATACAAATTATATCCCGTTTATTGCCGTGAGCAGAATTTCTGACGAAATGGGAAGAAGAGATAATTTTTTATTATTGGCTGAAGGAAAAACATTGAATGTTAATTCAATGGTATATCCTGTGAAATTTATGAGCCAGTCAAAGGAAAATTATATAGTGACCTACAGGAATAATTTTTTGTCACTCACAAACGCTTTGGAGGAAGTCAAATTAGCATTTTATCATGAAATAAGTGATGGAACAATTACAATGGCCATTTCTTACGAGTATATAATTTTAGAGCTTTTAGTATTTGAATTTAAACCTAAACTATCTGAAGGAATATTTGAAGCAAAGCTCAAATTCTATTATAATGAAATTTGGGATAAATGATGTATATTAAAATATATAACAAATCTTCATAAATTAAGACTGAACGAAGAAAAAGCAACTCTAATGACGTTCTTGCGTTGATGTTCATTTTTTAATAAAGCAATAATGCACCAAAACTAAGAATAGTATCATCTACTTAGAAAATTTCAGACTATGCTTAGATTTTATACTTATTGCATTCTCCTCTTTGGCTGTTTCAATGTGATTCAGGCCCAAAACAAGGCAGTTCCTTTTGAATCGGAATATTTTAAAGTTCCTTCTGTCGATCCTAAACTTAAAAAGTTAGAATTGTTGGCTGTTGCAGGGGATAGCCGTTGGGTAAATCCTGCAAGTTTTACAGCAGGTGATGTACGTTATGCTGCCAATGATTCCATCATTATTATTGCTGGAAATGATTATTTAACAGCTTGGGATTCAAAGAGCGGGAAAAGCTTGTGGGAATACCGTTTTGATCATAAAAGGGGCTACAGCAATATGACCCGAACCCTCAGCATATCAAAAGATAAAGCCTGGGTGGCAGCCGCAAATGACGGCAACGGATTATATATTTTTAATTATTATACCGGAAAGTTGATAAAACTCTTGCCTTTCGACGATATGTTTGTCTTTGGATCTATCTCTCCAAACGGAAAATGGGCAGCTGTTTATGGTTTAAACAATGGCTGGAAACTTTGGAATCTTTCAAAAGACGAGTTGCATTCAGAAAGTGAGGAAAAAATTACAGCCATCAGCTTTTCTCCGGATGGTAAAACTTGCGCCATCAGCCGACCAACCGATAATGAAATCTATAAGATACAAATCCTGAAAATGGCAGATAATACCCGTAAATCTGTCGATGTTGATATCAGCCCATCCAACAACTGTCAGACCCTGCATTTTTCTCCCGACGGAAACCTGTTGGCAATGGGTTTTTGGGGAGGAGATTTTGCGGTCTATGATCTTAAATCCAATAAACTGCTTACCCGAAAAAATATCGACAAGAGTTGGGTTGACGGGCTTGCATTCTCACCTGATGGAAATAAGCTGCTCGTATTGGGAGCTGTAACTATAAAAATCTGGAATAAAGAAGATGACAGCTTAACGGATTGGGGACCTTCAGATATTATTTATCCCAACAATTGCCTTGAAGACGGTGTTTGGAGTAAAGACGGAAGACAAATTATGCTTGCTGCAAGAGAATGGCAGCGCCCGCGTAGATTCAGCTCAGATGCAGCTGCAGAAGAAATATATAAAAGCGAGGGCTTCGTTTCATCGAATGTCGAATTGGCTTTTACTGTAAAAGAAAATAAAATAGCCATTAAAACACCTGACGGAAAAACAGTCTATGCTGACTTTAATCAGAAAAAAGGTTTAAAAGATTGGAATTTTGAGTTTAATAAAGAGGAAGCAAAAACTTTAGGTAATTGGCAAAGCAAATCTGTGAATATACAGAGTATTGATAATATAGGTCTATTAAATGTGCTGCCCGGAGAGGTAGAAAAGTGGCACAATGGACCGAGTTCATTGCTCTGTGAACATTATTTCGGAGGATTTACAGAGGATAAATCACTGTATGCAGGTGTAGGGAATGACAGAGTCATTTATGTTTATGACGGCAAAACCGGCAATCCCCTTGCAGGTGTTGCTGTTAAAGGAACTTATATTC
>CAINVS010000216.1 GCA_903854205.1 uncultured Bacteroidota bacterium
CTGTTCGGCGGCATGGACAGTAAGCCTTTGTTCAACAATGGTTACGTACTTGCCAATTTTTAACTACAACATACATTTAAGAACTTACAAAGCAAGGGCTTTAAAATTGGGGTATAGATTAAATCTTGGAAAAACCCTTCTCCAATAGAAGAAATAACAAAAACTATTAGTCCAATAAAAATATTATTGCTTATCTTCTTATTTCCTGTTTCTATTTTTGTCACTATTCTGGCTTCAGTTTGATGTTTATTTACATCATTGAACTTAACCTGGTTTTTTCGCATCACAAAGTAATAATATATAATGATAAATAGTAGCCATAAATAACTTACCCCAGAATACAGAAAAGGTATAAATGTTTTATTCAAAAAGACAGCATCAGTACTATTCTTTTGCCTTAATTTTTCAAGATCAAAATTATAGTAGTCTAAAAAAAATGTAACTGTAACTACAAGTGACGCTAATGAACAACCAAACATTAAAGCAAACCTGTCTCTTAGTTTAAGAGAATCCTTCTCAAAGTTAAAAAAGTCTTTCCAATAAAAAGGATATACCTTGTTTGGAAGTTCAATTGAAAGGTAAAGTGCGGTAATAAAAGAAATTAAAGATATCGTTGTCATATTATATCAACCTCTTATTTTGTTGAACTAGCGTACTACCGCAACTCCTATTGCGTTTATTCCAAATACCTACGCAGTAATACCCCCTTATAAATCAATCACTTAATTTAAAAGCCTTATACTGGTCAGTTGCGGTATTGCGAAAGCAAACGTACTACTTACATTTTATATATCCAAAAAGTCAAGTGGACTTTTTAACGCGCCCATTCCTTTTTTAGTTATGTGCGTGTAAATTTCGGTTGTCTTGCTGCTTGCATGCCCCAATAATTCTTGAATATACCGCAAATCTACCCCTTGTTCTGAGCAAATGGGTGGCAAATGAATGGCGCAAAGTGTGTACCGTTGCATTTGGGTTAATTTTACTTAAAGTTTTTGAAGCCATGAAAATTTTTGCATACTCCGTTAGGTGTATTTACCGCACAGGGTACCTCATAGTGTCTGACCAATCAAGATGAGAAAAGCCAATACATCAGATTAGCATTGCAAGTACTGCTGGCTTCAGTCAATGAGGCTCAACCGCCAATGGTGTTTGCATCCTACTCATTTGGTTCAGGGATTTTCGGAATACTCCCCTAGTGCGGTTATAATTTTTATCTTTGGTCTCGCCCAACGGTTTGAATACCTGTAGGTGTGGCGTTTAGACCTACTTGTAAGGTATGCATTGTTATGCTCTCGCTTTTATTTATTATTATCTTGGACATTCTGTTGGATCAAAATATTGACATCCTGATAAGTTACTTCCTCCACAAATAGGGCATGTCCAAAATGAATTATCCGGTATATCAGTGTATAATTCTCTATGAGTTTTTGCATCAATTTGATACTGAAGTTTCCTAAACCAAAATATAATTCCTTCTTCAATGATTTCATGCTTTGGAATTGTATAGGTGATTTTACTTTTCGGATGAAATAAAATCGTATTATAAACTCCTTGGTATTCTTGTGTCCAACCAGAATCTTTAAGTTCTTTAGTTAGTTCATTTCTTGACATGTCTTTACTATTAAGATTGTAAATATTCATTGTATGAACAATGTTCATTAAGCCTAATCCATTTTGATATCTTGTATCTGTACACTCAATTAGTGCCCTAAAATAATTTATATATGCTTCATTGATATCTTTTCCAGTAGCAATACAGCCAGGCATATTCAATGATTGAATCGAATTTTTAATTACCATTAATTCATGAGGAAATGTTTTAATTTCTTTCCCTCTTACATACAACATAGGAATCTCTGTTCTGTAACTATCTATGTTTTGACTCAAAAAATAATTTCTAACAGGCTCCGATTGGATCATCAAAAAATCCATTAGGTCATCAATCTGATCCTTATCATATTGTTGGGATGAATCTTTCTTTGAAATCAAATACCATTTACGATATAACTTAATTGCTTGTTGCATCTCAAATATTTTGTAGATATCTTCTTCAGAAATCTCAATTTGCTGCATGGCACATAATTTTAGTTTTTTATTATTTATCTCTATACTCCTACTTATGTCCAATCCTTTTCTTTTAATAATCTCTAAAATTTCTTCAGACACACAAAAGTTTTTAAGATTCTCAATGCACCAAAGAAGGTAGGAAGGTTCATTGTTTATTACATACTTAATTGTATGGCCCATGAATTTTCCAAATTCAAAATAGGATCTCTCTGTTCCAAATAAATTACCCGGTAATGGATAAGTGTATTCTTTGATTTTAATCGGTTTTCCATTTTCCTCGATATTAAACTCAGTAATCGGAGCATTTAAAGATTTATTTTTTAATTCGTTTCTTGATACAGCAATATCTTTTGAGATTTGATGACTTAAAAACTCTTCTTTGTTATTTCCTAAATTGAAATTATCAATTACATAATAGAAATCAATAAGGGCATCAATATAATTTCCTTTATTTCCGATTAGTGAACCTCTGTACATATATAGCTCTAACAGATTTGGGAATTCTTTTAACTTCTCATTAAAAAAGGGAATAGTCTCATCCCATAAATTATATTTGTGTGCGATTGCTGAGATGTTTGTATATGCAGCAATAACATTAGGGTTAAGCATTAGCACCTTCTTTAATAAAGAGATAGATAAAGCTGAATTAGAATCGGCAACATTCATTGCTTTGCAAAAAATGAATTCATCATTAGTTGGTTCTAATTCTATCAGTTTGTCAAAAATTGGGTCTGCCATCTCATTTTGACCATTATAACTTAATTGATTTGCTTTTTCTAATAACTCTCTATTTGACATATTTCTATTTCTTGGTCTCAATTTGAATCACAATTCCTTTTTATTAGTGGAGCATAACTACCTTACCACCGCAACTACATTGCGTGTATATCCAATACCTACGCAGTAATAGAACTTATAAATCAATCACTTAATTTAAAAGCCCTATCTTCGGTCAGTTGCGGTAATGCGAAAGCAAATATACTGCTTACATTTTATATATTCAAAAAATCTAACGGACTTTTTAATGCGCCCATTCCTTTTTTAGTTATATACGTATAAATTTCTGTGGTCTTGCTGCTTGCATGCCCCAACAGTTCTTGAATACCGCAAATCTACCCCTTGTTTGAGTAAATGGGTGGCAAATGAATGGTGCATGGTGTGTACCGTTGCAACCGGGTTAATTTTACTTAAAGTTTTTGTAAGTAGAAGAAATCTGATTGAGATTAC
>CAINVS010000217.1 GCA_903854205.1 uncultured Bacteroidota bacterium
ATTGATAAACTTTTCTAAAGCCTTTATATTTTCAGTTAATATCTCCGGATTAGGGCCGGTTTTCATTCTAATGTTAGTTTCAATAACTGCTTCGTAATCACTGTCAAGTTCAGATAATTCCAATAATGCTGAATTTGAATTCGATTCAACAACAGCATCTTTTATACAATCCCTTGACAAACTCTGATAATCGGCGCTGTATTTTTTTATTTTTTCCGGTAGTGAATTCAGCTCAGTTTTCAAAACTTCGCTTTTATTATTTTTATATTCGGCCGACATAAGATTGAAAGAATTTGTCAATGAAGCCAGTTCTGATTTCATGGTTTGCAAAAGAATCTTTGCTTCTTCATTGCTTAAAGTTCCCGCTTCACATGCCTTTTTATAGGCTTCAAATGCCTTTGAAAATTTGTCAGACAGATTATCTGTCTGATTCGGGGATGAAATACCCTTTTTAATTTCTATTTCCAGAATCCTGCCATTTACAGCTTTCACCTGACTTTCCAAATTATTTATTCTTTCAATTTCGGCTCTTGTTATAAGTCCTTTATTTTCCAGATTAAATTTTTTGTACTGTTCCAATACTTTGGAATTTTCCTGCATCAGCAGCTTTAGTTTATTCAACTGTTCTGCCAGTTTATTATCATCTCCCATCGTTTTTTTGAGCTGTATTTTAAACTAAATCATTATCTTCACAATATAGGACTTTTTCATATACAAAATAAGAATCAGTACCAATCTAACTCTTGTTCCTACCAAAAATTCTGCATAAAATTTTACAACATTTATTAATTAACCCGACTTAGCGGCCTCGACTTGCAGTTTTAAGAGAAAGGGATTATCTTTGCGGAAACAGTATCAAGTAGCAAGTATCAGGTATCAAGACAAAAATCCTGATTCTTGCTACCTGATACATGATACTAAGTACAAATAGTATTAAAGCATAATTTTACTGAGATTTTTATGATACAACGCATAGCATCCATCCTCAACCTCAACGCACAGGCCGTTTCCAGAGTCATTGACCTACTGAAAGAAGGCGCTACCATTCCTTTTATTTCCCGCTACCGCAAAGAAGCAAGCGGCGGCATGGACGAAGTACAGATCATGGCCATCCGCGACGAGTGGGAAAGACAGGAAGAGATAGAAAAAAGACAGATCACGATTCTCAAAGCCATTGAGGAACAGGGCAAACTGACAGATGAACTGGCAGAAAGAATCAAAACAACCTTTGATCTCCATCTTTTGGAGGACATCTATCTGCCCTACAAGAAAAAACGTCAGACCCGTGCACAAAAAGCCCGTGAAAAGGGCCTGGAACCCCTTGCCGATCTGATTTGGGAACAAAAGGTAAAGGAAATTGACAGTGAAGCGGAAAAATTCCTGAACGATCAGGTTTTCTCCAAGGAAGAAGCCTTGGAAGGTGCGCGCGACATCATCGCCGAGCGGGTGAATGAACATGAAAAAGGCCGCGGCATCGTGCGGGAACATTTCGAAAAACGTGCCCGTATGGTTGCTGAAGTGGTCAAGGAAAAAGAAAAAGAAGGCGCCAATTATCAGGATTATTTTGAATTTGACAAACCCTTGAACAAGGTACAGCCGCATCAGTTGCTGGCTATCCTGCGTGCTGAAAATGAAGGCATTTTGCGTTTCAATGTTGCGCCGAATGAGGAATTTGTCCTAAAGGATCTCGACGGATTTTTCATCCGCCACAATTGTCCCGAAGCATTGGAGGAGCATCTGCTCGATGCCATTGAAGATGCCTACAAACGCCTGATGCGCCCTTCTATCAGCACCGAATTTCTGAATGCGGCCAAGGAAAAGGCCGATGATTATTCTATTCATATTTTTGCGGAAAATCTCCGTCAACTGCTCTTGGCATCGCCCTTGGGCAGCTGCAGGGTATTGGCCCTGGATCCCGGTTTTGCCTCCGGCTGTAAATTGGTTTGTTTGTCTGAAACAGGCGATCTGCTGGAAAATACCATCATATACCCTACTCAGCCGCATAACCGCACGCTGGACGCATCACACAAGGTTTTATCACTGGTAGAAAAACACAATATTGCCGCTATTGCCGTGGGCAATGGTACTGCGGGCAGGGAAACAGAAGCTTTTGTTCGCGGACTGAATTTTGGCGACAGAAAAATGAATATTTTTCTGGTAAATGAAAGCGGTGCATCTATTTATTCTGCCTCTGAAATTGCCCGTCAGGAATTTCCAAATGAGGATGTAACGGTCCGCGGGGCAGTGTCTATCGGCCGCAGACTGATGGACCCCCTTGCGGAACTGGTAAAAATTGATCCGAAATCCATTGGTGTCGGACAGTATCAGCATGATGTTGATCAGCGCAAACTGCAGCACAAGCTGAATGCCATTGTAGAAAGCTGTGTAAATGCTGTCGGTATCGACCTGAATACGGCGAGTGAATATCTGCTCACTTATGTATCGGGCTTGGGGCCTTCATTGGCGCACAATATCGTGGAATACCGCAAGACAAACGGTGCTTTCAAAAGCAGAAAGGAACTGATGAAGGTTGCCCGCCTGGGCGACAAGGCCTTTGAGCAGGCAGCAGGCTTTTTGCGCATCCGTCAGGCTAAAAATCCGCTGGATAATACAGCAGTTCACCCTGAGGCTTATCCGGTCGTTGAGAAAATGGCCAAGGATTTAAACTGTAAAGTGGATGACCTGATTAAGTCCACCGAATTGCGCAAAAAAATTGAATTGAGACAATATGCAACCGAAAAAATAGGCCTTCCAACCCTCCACGACATTATGAAGGAATTGGAAAAACCGGGTCGCGATCCAAGGGAAACCCGACAGGCTTTCGAATTTGCCAATATACACAGTATAAAAGATCTGAGCGAAGGGATGTCATTGCCGGGAGTGGTTACAAATATCACTGCCTTTGGTGCTTTTGTAGACATTGGAATCAAACAGAATGGTCTTATTCATAAATCAAAAATGAGCCATAAATTCATTCAGGATCCAAATGAGGTGCTGAAATTGGGACAGGAATTGGAAGTAACAATTGTGAGTATTGATATAGATAGAGATAGAATTCAATTGTCTTTAATTGATTAATTGAGCTGTTTATGCTAAAAAATTAGCACCAGAATATTTCAGGATATCTCAATAATTCAATTTTTCTCGTTAGCATTTGCCCCTAATGGCATAATGCAAAACATAAGCAATGCCGAAAATAATAAAATACAGATGCTATGGATTTTATAAATCATCAGAAATAATCTGTTTTGGCACACGCATATCCACAAACATACTGCTGCATTCATAAGCCTTCCAAATTCCTTTATCATTAATGCGCATAGTAATGGGCCTGGGGGTATCGGCACCCGTACATTTAACAAATACTTTAATGTCACCGTTAGACTGTTCACTGCTTGGATTACGGCCGACTTCTACATTAAGCTGTGCAGGCAGCAGATAGCCATTTTCAAATGAAGTACCAATTATATAAGATTTCCCCCAATAATTTTTCCCTTCAAATCGATTTAAATGAAATTTAATACTTTGTGATGGTGTAAAACCTTTGTAACCCATCATGGATTCAGAAAGATTATTCCTGTCTAAAGCAACTGTAAATGCCTGTTCTCCTAACTTTCTTTCATTTTCGAACATTAACATGGCCAATACAAAAATTGCAGCGCCACCTTCAGGGCTATTAGCAATCTGATCACGAATTTCGATAAAGCTGTCTATGTTTTCGGGCAAACTGGGAAGAGTTATTGTTTTCATATTTTTTAGTTAAAAATGTAAACAAATTATTGTTTTTTTGAAAATAAAATGGATTAATATAAACATTTCATGTATTTTTGTGTAGAATCCAGTAGAAATTCGCTGTAATCCCAGTATAGAATTGATTTTTTGTAATGGGATCAGTAGCAAATATATTAATTTTATTGATTAACCCCTAATATCTTAATTGTTATGGCTTTTGAACTTGAAGGCAAACTTATCAAAAAATATGACACTCAAAACGTTAGTGCCACTTTTCAAAAAAGAGAATTTATTGTTGAGACTTCAGAAACTTATCCTCAGAAGATAAAATTTGAATTGACAAAGGAAAAATGTTCTCTTTTGGACAGCTTAAATGAAAATGATAACATTAAAGTTCAATTCAATGTAAATGGAAGGGAATGGCTAAATCCCAAAACCAACGAATTGAATTACTTTACATCATTACAGGCTTGGAGAATTGAAACTGCCGGCGGCAGCTCAAATGCCGGCAATACCACTTCAGGCGGCGGAAGCAGCAAAGGCAATTTCCCTCCTCCAACTGAGCCGATTATTGACAACGGCTACGGCGACGATCTGCCTTTCTAAGCTTATTAGAATTTAAATCAAATTAAAAGCCTGTAATACCTACATTACAGGCTTTTAGTCTTTTGGCTCGACTCTTGTTAATAAAAATATAGTATTTTCAACTAATTTCAAATAATCTGCCCGGAATATGTACAAATTATTTGCAACAGCAATGCTATTAATGATTTATGCAACATTGTCATTTGCGCAAAATGAAAAAGAACTCAAAGCAGGAGATCAGTGTCCGGAGTTAAAATTATTTCGGGAAGACAACATTCAAATCCAACTTCAGGATATTGAGGCAGAATATATTCTGTTCATTTTCTGGCATTATAAGTGCAGTCATTGCCAAAAGGCATTGAATAAAATTGATAAGTTTTTGGCTGATGAAAAACCTATGGGTTTAAAGGTACTCAGTATTTATCCTTTTGCCGAAGAGGTGGAAAAATTTTGGTCCTTTGTCAATGATCCCCTGAATCTGCTGACCGATCCGGTATTTATACACAGTACCGACCCAAAAGCCACCACACGTCGGGCTTTCTCACAAAAAAGCGGACAGCCCCCCCTATTGATTTTGGTGAATAAGGGCGGAAAAATATTGGAAATGAATATAAAGGCCCAAGATTTGAAAGAAATTTGGAAAGCCTCGCCTAAATAGCCTCTAATAAAAAAGGGTTCGGAACTTCTTATTAGTTTCGAACCCTTTTTGAATTAACCCTGACAGATATAATTAAGCATCTACACGGGCGTATTTTGCATTATCCTCGATAAATTTGCGTCGTGGCGGAACCTCGTCTCCCATTAGCATGGAGAAGATTTCATCCGCCAATTCTGCATCCTGAATATTGACCTGACGCAATGTACGTGTTTCGGGATTCATAGTTGTATCCCAAAGCTGTTCTGCGTTCATTTCACCAAGACCTTTGTATCGTTGAACAGAGACACTTCCTGAATCGCCGCCAAAATCAGCAATGATCGCCAAACGCTGTTCGTCTGTCCAGCAGTAAGCAAAACGTTTGCCCTTTTTAACCAAATAAAGTGGCGGAGTGGCAATATAGATATAACCGTTTTCAACCAGCGGTTTCATAAAACGGAAGAAGAAAGTAAGAATAAGTGTGGTGATGTGACTACCGTCGATATCGGCATCACACATGATGACTACTTTGTGATAGCGCAGATTATCGATGTTAAGTGATCTGACGCCTTCTTTCTCCTCGATGCGGACACCAAGGGCAGTAAACATGTTCTTGATCTCCTCATTCTCGTAAATTTTGTGCTCCATAGCTTTCTCCACATTCAGGATTTTACCGCGCAGCGGCAAAATAGCTTGAAACTCACGGTTGCGGCCCTGTTTGGCTGTACCACCCGCAGAGTCCCCTTCAACGAGGAAAATTTCGGAGGCTGAAGCATCTTTGGAAGAACAGTCGGCCAATTTACCGGGAAGTCCCACACCGCTCAATACAGTTTTACGCTGTACCATTTCGCGTGCTTTTTGGGCAGCACTGCGCGCACGTGCGGCAAGTACTACTTTTTCCACCATCATTTTGGCAAGGTTGGGATTTTCCTCAAGATAAGCCTCAAGTACTTTTCTCACACAGTTGGAAACGATGGTTGATACTTCCTGATTACCAAGTTCTCCTTTGGTCTGACCTTTAAATTCAGGATTAGGCACTTTTACAGAGACAACTGCAGTAAGTCCTTCGCGGAAGTCCTCAGCTGAGACGGTCGTTTTATTTTTTGTAAAGATACCGCTTGTTTCACCGTATTTTTTAAGCTCAAGGCCAATTGCACGGCGGAAACCGGTTACGTGTGTTCCACCTTCAATGGTGTTGATATTATTGACATAAGAACGGAGATTTTCACGATAAGAATCGTTATATTGGAAAGCAACTTCGACAATTACATTATCCTGTTCCGCCACAATGTGTATTGGTTCCGGATTCATCGGCTGACGCCCGGCGAGGGAATCAAGATATTGTACAAATTCCATGATACCACCCTGTGAAATAAAAACTTCAGTTTTGGGGTTACCTGTATCATCCAATTCTCGCTCATCAATAAGTGTAAGGTGTAGCCCCTTATTCAAGTAGGCCAGCTCACGGATGCGTTTTGAAAGTATTTCATAGTTGAAAACTGTTTCAGAGAAGATAGTATGATCCGGCAAAAAGGTAACCTTGGTACCTGTTTTGTCTGTAACACCGACTTCTTTTACGTCCCATTTAGGGATACCGCAGGAATACTCTTGAGCAAACACTCTACCTTCCCGTTGAACTTCAACACGAAGATCAATTGAGAGTGCATTTACGCAGGAAACCCCTACCCCGTGCAGACCGCCGGATACGGCATAAGTCTGTTTGTCGAACTTACCCCCTGCGTGCAGAACGGTCATAACGACTTCGAGTGCGGATTTTTGCAATTTTTGGTGCATACCTACAGGAATACCACGTCCATTATCCTGTACAGATATGGAATTATTGGGGTGCACTGTCAAAGTAATATGAGAACAGTGTCCTGCAAGGTGCTCATCTATAGAGTTATCAATGACTTCCCAAACAAGGTGGTGTAAGCCTTTGGTATCGGTACTTCCGATATACATACCCGGGCGCATGCGCACCGCTTCCAATCCTTCTAATGCCTGAATATTATCGGCACTATAATCATTAAGCTGATTTTCAAGGATAGGATCTTCCTTTGGATTTTTTTCGTCTTTCATAACTGCAAAGATACAAATTTTCTATACGAAACTGACGCTTTGCAGCCCTTTTTTTAATAGGTTTTTTAGCTAAAAAGTATGATTATAACTGCCGATATGAATCGATGACAAGTTACTGTCTTCCAAATACTTATTCAGAACAAATTTGTTGGACTCAAAGGCAAGTTCCGAGAAGGGAATTTCATTCAATTTAAAAAGTGCGACATCAGAAGTTTCGTCGCCAGCTGCAAAAATGGGTTCACTCATCTTAGCCAAAAAAATCATATACACCTGATTGACATGTACGATATTAAAAATGGCAAAAAGACGTACAATTTCAACTTTAGCCCCGGTTTCCTCACGAACTTCGCGAATAGCGCCCTGCTCGACAGTTTCTCCATTTTCCATAAATCCTGCAGGAATATTCCAAAATCCCTTCCGAGGCTGAATATCTCTTTTAGACAAGAGAATTTTATCCTCAAAGACCGGTATGCAACCTACAACAATTTTTGGATTCTGATAATGGATGGAATTGCAGTTGGCGCATACATGACGCTCGCGGCTGTCACCTTCCGGTGTTCTAAAAGCAATATCTGCAGCTCCGCAGTGTGAACAGAAATTCATTTGTTAATAATAAAAGGTGAAAAACTTTAGCAATCCATAAAGATCCAAAGTCTTCCCCGGATTTTCAAACAAAATGTCAGAAAGTTAAACCCAAACCCAATCCTAAGCTGGGCAACATTTTGGCTTTTAAGATTCCATTCAACCAGGCTTCTGTATTTTTGGCATCGATTGCTACCGTATCAGACATAAAAAGACCGCTGGCATAAAGCTTAAAAAAAAGACCGGGTCTATTGAGGGTAAAATATTTATAACCTACATTCACCTGAGCGCCAACCAGACTAGGTTCTGCATAAAAATCTTTCTTTTCCTGTATGCCCATTTGCAGTTTTCCGAGCGGACCTGCACTCATTTCCAGAAAATGACCTTTCAGACCGAAGGCGAGACCGAGATTAACAGGAACATAAGTTCCTCCTTCCAAGGTTTTGTCTGCTTTGTTGAAAGACTGTCCAATTCCAGCTCCGAGGGTCAGGTGCAGATATTCTCCGCCCAGGATGATCCTTTCATAATGGAAACCTGTACCAAACTGATAAGTTCCTCCAAAATTTCCGTAGATGGCGTTTTTATTTATTTGCGCGGTAGCCATGCCCATGGCACCCAAGAGCAGTGCAAGCACCGCTGTCAGCATTTTATTGTTCAGCATTTTCATTGATTTTTTAGGATTTACAATTTTCTTTTTTTTGGCGGAGAGCTTTTCTTTCCTGAGTTTTCTTTTTTTAAATGTACTTTTTCTTTCAATAATTTCTTTTTGTTTCTTTTCCTAAAACTTTGCCATTTCTTAATAATGTTACTTATACGCTTAGTGCTACCGGGTGTTTCAAAAAATATAAAATTTTGTTAAAAAAAATTAAGTAACCTGCAAAAAAGGTTTTTGGGGGCACTGCAGAAACATATTGTCCCCACTAACAAAACTGCCGCCAAAGCTGAGCTTTGACGGCAGTTTTTGATTAAGATAGAATAAATTTATTTTCTCAATCTTCCTTCGGTATATTTTTCCCATTTATCCAATGTTGCCTGAAAATATTCCGGCAAGGGTGCTTCAAAATATTTATCTTCACCTGTTGTAGGATGAACAAAGCCCAAAGAGAATGCGTGCAGTGCCTGATGCGGAAGCATTTTAAATGCATTGTCGACAAATTCTTTGTATTTGGTATAAATTGTCCCTTTTACGATTTTATCGCCCCCATAAAGTTTATCGTTGAACAGCGGATGTCCGATATGCTTCATGTGAACACGAATTTGGTGAGTGCGGCCTGTTTCCAATCGGCATTCAATCAAAGTTACGTATCCGTAACGCTTGATAACTTTATAATGAGTTACCGCATGTTTTCCATGTGATCCATCCTCATAAACAGCAAACATTTTTGCATTGCGTTCATGACGGCCGATATATTCATCCACTGTTCCTTCCTCCTCATCAAAATCGCCCCATACCAATGCGCGGTAGCGACGTTGAATTGTATGTTCGAAAAACTGTTTGGCCAACTTGGAAATTGCATTGTCTGTTTTGGCAACGACCATCAGACCGGTGGTATCTTTGTCAATTCGATGTACAACACCGGGGTATTCATTGGTTCCTTCAACTATTGGCAATCCTTTAAAATGCCAGGCCAAAGCGTTTACCAAAGTGCCGTTGTGGTTGCCGACACCGGGATGAACAACCAATCCGGCCGGTTTGTAAATGATCATTACATCGTCATCCTCGTATCGGATATCCAAAGGAATGTTTTCCGGCATTACTCTTCCGTCATTGCGCGGTCTGCGAAGACGAACAGTAATAACATCATGAGGTTTAACTTTGTGATTGCTTTTAACGACTTTACCGTTAACCATGACAAATCCTTCCTCAATACCAGCCTGCACTTTACTGCGGGTAACATCTTTCAGTCTGTCCATCAGATATTTATCTATACGGATAGGTTCCTGTCTTGGGTCGGCTTTATACTCATGCCACTCATAAAGATCTCCGTACTCCTCCTCCTCTTCAATCAGCTCCAGTTCAAGTTCGAGCTCTTCATTTTCAATATTTTGCATATTACTGTTTTTAAAATTTATTCTTTTCTGTCAGGTCTTAAGTTTCAGGAAATCAGATAATCATCACACCCCTTTTCTCCAGCACCGGAATATTAGTAAAATACTCCTCTGAAATGCTGCCCTGAACAAATACTATTTTTTTATCGTAGATATCACCGTCAATATAGAAGGTAATCCAATATTCATTTGAAACCTGAAGAAGGCCATTGTGGATCAATTCAATCTTTTGAGCATTTTCCTTACCGAGAAATTCGATAAAATATCGCATTGTAGAAGTTTCAATCCTTTCCCCTTTTACTTCTCCGTAACCTCTGCTGTTAATAATTATTTGGCGCAACATGCGTCCTTTCATATTAATAAGGTAAACCTCCCAAACTTCATCTTCATAATTTGGGATCATAGCTATTCCCACCTGAGAAGCCTGGTGGAGCGGAATATCTTTTTTCATAATGCAATTTATGTATTAAAATTTGCAAAATAGGGTGTTCTTATCTGCAAAGCAAAGAACCAATACAATTCCTCTTTAAACTTTTATCTTCTTCCTCTACAGCAATTCTGCCTCAAAAAGTTCCTTAAAATGTTTCAGTAACTTAATTTTAACCTCATTCATATCTATTTCCTTACCCAATTCCATTGCCATAGATGTTACACCTTTATCTGTAATACCACAGGGAACGATATTATTGAAATAATTGAGGTCAGTATTGACATTGAATGCAAAACCGTGCATAGTGGTCCAACGGCTTAGATGAACACCTACAGCACATATTTTACGGGCTTTTGAAGTATCTGCATCCAGCCAAACACCTGATTGACCGTTTATACGAGCTGATTCAATGCTGTATTCTGCTAAAGTCCTGATGACTATTTCTTCCAAAAATCTGACATAACGCCCGATATCCGTAAAAAATTCATCGAGATCGAGCAGAGGATAGCCAACCAACTGACCGGGTCCGTGATAGGTAATGTCTCCTCCACGGTTGATTTTAACAAAAGTAGCCGCTTTCTCTACAAGTGCTTTTTCGTCGAGCAGGAGGTTATCTTCATTACCGTTTCTGCCAAGTGTGTAAACATGGGGGTGTTCACAAAAAATAAGGTAATGCAGCTGTTCACTTTGTGTTTCGGGGGGCAGATTTCTGTTATTCAATTTTCGGTTAACAACCTCATTAAATTTTTCTGTCTGATAATCCCAGGCAGCCTGATATTCCACCAAACCAAAATCTACAAATTGTACCTTTCTCATTAAGTTAATTTTTCAAATCATCCGATTTTTTCTCATCAGCAGTAGCATTGGTCAACTCAGATTTCAAAAAATCAATAACTTTAACTTCGGTTGCATCAACTTGTCTTAGCAATGAAAGTTCCCAAGATAGCCAATCACTGAGATGTACACTGTAAATTGCCTGTTCAATGAGAGAATCTCCTTTTGCGAAAACTTCAATCAACGTATCGGTATAATGACCTATAATTTCTTTATTAATTTCAATACGTTTCTGATTCTGAGCATAATCATCCTTTGTTCTGAAAAGGATAACAGCAAAATTGCCCGGTTGTTTTCTCCATCCGACCAGTTCATTATGATTCATCTCAGGAATAAGATGATGAGAACAAAGAATTTTGGCATTTTCATTGAGCTGCTGACGAAGACGGACTGCCACAGCACCCATTCTATCTGTACTGTAAATAACAGGAAATTTGCCTACCAAAAACTTGGCAATGCGTTCCGCTTTCATTTTCAGATGATCCTGTTCCAATTCTATTAGGGAAATTGCCGATTTCAATTCATCAATTCGCCTATTCTCCAGAAATCCGTAAAAATTAAGAATATAAAGCTGTTGAACTAAAGAATAGCCCAAGCATGAACGTGGAGGCAATCCGGAACCCGGCAACAGGACATAATCCAAACCTAACTTTTGAGCAGACTCTATCAATTTTCCTCCTGCGGCAACGCATATGATTTTTGCGCCCTGTGCCAATGCGGCTTCAAATCCGGTCAAAGTTTCTTCAGTATTACCCGAAAATGAGGAACAAATGACTAAACTGTTTTCATTGACAAAGGCAGGAAGCGTATAACTCTTACAGGTCAGCATAGGTACTTTTCTGAAGTCGGCGCTGAATTCAATAGCAAAATCAGCTCCAATGCCCGATCCGCCCATTCCTATGACCACAATATTATGAATTGGCTTTACAGCCGCAGTTAGTTTAATTTTTTCACCTATCTCAACAGCTTCTTTTAACTGAGCAGGAAAGGCTGCAATTAATTTGTCCATCATAAATTTATTTCAGATTAGTTTTCAGATTTTCTGTATTTTAGTGCAGGCAAAGAGCTATTAGGGCTCAACTGACAAAAATCATTATAATAAAACGATTAAAAGGCATATATTTGCTGTACAAGTTTGAAATAACTGCGAAAGATAAGAAATTTATGGCGAATCACAACGAACTTGGAAAAATAGGTGAAGAAATTGCTCAAAAATTCCTATCAGACAAAGGTTATAACATTTTGGATATAAACTGGACCTGGGGCAAAGCAGAGTTGGACGTTGTGGCAAAAGTAGCTGGTATATTGGTCTTTGTTGAAGTAAAAACCAGACAGAACATTGCTTTTGGCTATCCGGAAGAAGCTGTTGGCCGAAAAAAGGAAAAGATGATTTACGATGCGGCTATTGAATATATGGACAGAATTGGCTACGAAAATGAAATACGTTTTGACATTATTTCTGTCACAATGGAGCCAAAACTGCTTGTCGAACATTTTCCTGATGCTTTTTTCCCAACTTGGTAATTTATCCAACTTATTGCCGCGAATTGACGTTACTTATAGAAAGCTTTATCAGATATGAAATATAATACTTTATTATTCTTTTTGCTGTTCTCTGTAAACAGTCTATTTGCACAGCCTTTATTGCCCAATGAAACGATAGTGGAAGTCTCGGGAATCATTTTGTCCAGAAACGATCAAAATCGTATGCAGTACATTCCTTTTGCTACTGTTTTTGTAAAAAATACCAACAGAGGAACTTATGCCAATTTCGAGGGTATGTTCACTATGGTTGTCAAAAAAGGGGAAAGTCTGTCTTTCTCCGCAGTCGGATTCAGTGAGTTCATCCTGAAAATCCCTGCCGACTACGAAGGGCTTTATTATTCTGCAATTATTGAGTTGCAACCCAAAGATTTAGACATGGCTGAGGTGGTCATCTTTCCATGGCCGGATCGCGATAATTTCAGAGCTGAATTTTTGGCTATGAATCCAACAGAGGCCATGCAGATGGAAACGGTTGCCCGCAACAATCTGAACCGCAGAAAAATGTTGGAAATTGGTACTGAAATGGGCATGGATGCCCGTGAAAATGCCATGTATTATTTGCAAAAACAGGCCTCTTCCTATTCCTACATGGGTCAGGGTCAGCCAATGCCAATTCTGAATCCATTGGCCTGGTCACAGTTTTTCAGACAGTGGAGCAATAAAAAGAAGAAAAAGGATGATGATTAATTAAACCCGAATCTGTTTAACTTAAAATTACACTGTACACATTTTAATAAATTTTCACAACAATATAATTCCCAAAATACCAAGCAATTGGCAAAATAAACTACTCCGTAGGAGACCGCTTTTTTAGTGTCGCAGGTCAGAGAAAATTGGGCATGAGTGGAAATATAATGCCAGAAGTATCGACAGCGACGCCCAATTTTATCGTTAGCTGCGACTTGATTTTTTGTCTCGTCAGTTGCTGACGAGAAAAGAAAGCCTCCGGCAGGATGAGAATACCTATAATTGTTGATCTAAAAAGAACAATTAGACCATTACTATATTTTATTTTGGATTACTACAGGTCTATTGTTCAAAAGGCTAAAGCCTTTTGTTTATCTGTTTTTTACTTTTGGTTTGATCCAAAAGTAACAAAAAATCAAGTCGGAACCAATGCATTTTTGGGGGAGTGTTGGGTCGTACGGTCGTTCGATCATATAACCCCCAAAACCAGAATCGTCCAGACTGTCCATTAGCATGATATTGTTTGCTTTTTTATTGAATTTTCAGGCTTAGAGCTGTTCCCGAAAGGGCCGCTTCTATATGCTGGTGCCTCCGCCATTCTGAAACGGTACCTACGGCTCATAATTTTTGTTTTTTTAAGTAATTCAATTCTATGACATAGTCATCGCTGGATCTGGGTTAAAATAATGAAAACGATAAAAAATCTCTAAAGCAAAACAGCCAGCTTTTGTTTTGGAGCTGACTGTTTTATTTTTTTTACAAATATTTGAGCAGGAAAACGGCGGAATTATTTTCGCCATACTGATAGTCCTGTATTCGGCCGGCCGGCTGATAGCCATTTTTTTGATAAAAACGCTGCACGGGCAAATCTGTCTCATTGGCAAAAATGAAGATTTTGATAATCCCCCAGCGGCGGGCCTCCTGCTCCAAAGCGGAAATAAGTGCTGAACCTATGCCTTGCCCTGCACTATCAGGGTGAACCGCCATCAGGTTAATTACCCATTTTTCTAAACCTTCAGGGCCATTTATCGGGCTTTCGGCCTGCGCATAGATAGTTCCGCATATTTCTTCCTTTTCATCTACTGCTTTCAGGCAACAGCCCCTCAACATTGCAATATTGCGCAGCATCTCCTCAAAAGAGAACCAAATATCTATGTTTGCGTCGCCACCTTCAGTAAATGCAGCCTCACATACTTTGCGAATGGCTGAAAGATCTTCAGGAATTTTAATTGCCTTGTATTCCATTTTTTATTCGCAGAGATTTATTGATGTCAAAGCCCAACTTAAATTGATATGCACATTATTAAAAAAACATAAAAAAGAATTACATTTACGACAATTGAGATTATCGGCAAAATGAAAATTCCTGCAGAGCTTATTGGTGCAGATTCCAAATGCCCCTGCGGATCAATTTCAGGCGCTGCAGGAATTGCATCATAAACAACAGCATGGTCAGGATTTGAAGGGTCATACAAAATTATTTCCAATTCCTCATCTTCTACCTTCCAGGTCTGATGCGTAGCACAGGTTGTCTGATGTTTCATACCACCGGCTGTATCAAATTCAAAAGTGAATTTAAATACAATATTGTTATTGATTCTTGTTCCTGTTGCTTCTTTATTGATAAGCTTTCCTCTTGTGAAATGCCCATCTCTGAGCAATCTCAATGCTTTTAAGTTAGAAATTAAGCCACTTATAAGAAATCCCAAACCTATCAGCGGAAAGATGACAACAAAAAGCACAAAACTGGGAAAGGTAGAACTTGACATCCCTTTAATTCTCGCTCTCTTGTTATTGCCCTCTTTATACTCTACCTGCACGGTCTGATTGGGTTTTTGGTATTCACTTCTGTAAGAATCGTAACAAATTCCTTCCTGCATACCGCTTTTACTTATAAAAGTAAAGCTGTAGGCGTAAATCCGCCGGTCATTGACAGTAGAACCTGTAGGCGCAATATTTTTTAATACCCCGTTGGTCTCCACCCATTTTCCGTCAAAAGCCAACAGATAACGGGCTTCTGAATTCATGACAAAAATCCAGAAAAAAAGCATTCCAAATCCAAAAAATGCCCAGCCCATCTGCTGTATCACCCCGCCAAGAAGAATAGCCATTCGGGTAAAAAGATTAATACTGCGCGGTGGCTGCTCGCGTATGCTGCGACCCGATTTACTCGAGTCCTGATTGCCCATGTGGTATTCCATATTCAAAATTATCAGCTATAAATTTCTAAATATAGACAAGATAATAATATTAAAAATAAGAGATAAAATTCCGTGAATAAATAATTTTGGCGTGCCCCTTTGGGTCAGGCTATCCGCTACGGTCTCCTGCCTCGCCCCCGCTTCTATCCTTCACGCGGGACAAAAACAAGTTTTTGCAACTCGAGTACAACCTTGTCAGGGTCATTTTTGTTCTTGCAAATATTGCACGTTTACTAATTTATAATTTTTAAAATATACTTTATGAAAACCTTCATTACATTATTACTTTTTTCCATTTCCATTTCAGGTTTATGGGCACAAACCTGCTGTAAAGTCAGTCCAGATGCACAATTTGCAGCCTTGGGCAAAGAAAAGGAATTTCGCGATGCTCATCCATTGCCCAAAGAAATCAGTCATCCGAAAGCTGCCGGCAAGTTGATTACCATTTCAGTGGAAGGCGGCGACGAAGCACAGGCCTATCTGATAAAAGCTGCTAAACCCACTGATAAATACCTCTTTGTATTTCAAGAATGGTGGGGACTGAACGACAACATCAAGGCCGAGGCCGATCGCCTTCACAAAGCCTTGGGCGCCAAAGTAAATGTTTTGGCCATCGACCTCTACGATGGTAAAATTGCTACTACCCGCAAGGCTGCTGCCGAATTCATGCAGGCGGCCAAAGCCGAGCGCTGCGAGGCTATAATTTCTGCAGCGTTGAAATACGCAGGTAACAATGCTAAAATCGCAACCATAGGTTGGTGCTTTGGCGGCGGCTGGTCCTTGCAGGGCGCTATCATTGCCGGCAAACAGACTTTGGGCACTGTCATGTATTATGGCATGCCTGAGACCGATCCAACTAAATTGGCTAAACTGCAAACAGATGTGCTTGCCGTCTATGCCACTCAGGATAAATGGATTAATAAAAAAACAGCCGATGATTTTGAAGCAAATATGAAAACGGCCAACAAAAAAGTCCGCTCGCTTTTCTACGAAGCCGATCATGCTTTCTGCAATCCAAGCAATCCGAGTTTTAATGAGAAAGAAGCAAAAAAGGCCAATTTGGAAGCACTCAATTATTTGAAAGAAAAGTTAAAATAAGGAGCAATAACATATTTAGCGAAAGGTAAGGCCGCAGAGAATTCTCTGTGGCTTTTTTTGTTAAGTTGATCTTGTTATAATTTTTATTAAATAAATATTCAATTAAACTATACTATATTATTATTCTCCACGTTTTATTTATAACACTTCAGTTTGTAATTTTTTCTTTTCTTTAACCTAATAATACTATGATACTGATCGCCTTCCTCTCGGGTATTGTCTGTTGGACATTTTTTGAATACATCATGCACCGATTTTTAGGTCATGTGCATAAGGGTCGCAATTTTTTCAAGGCAGAACATTTGCAGCATCATTCAAAAGCCAATTACTTTGCAACGGTTTGGAAAAAAGGCATGGCGGCTGTCTTTGTTTTTGCACTATTTTTCGGGTTATTGAGTCAATTTGTTCCTGCCCTGCCCCTATTTGCTTTTTTGACCGGGCTTTTTGGCATGTACGGTTTTTACGAGTATGTGCATTACAGATATCACAAGAAAGGGCCTGTGCACTATATTTTCATCAGCTTCCGCAAACACCATTTTTACCATCATTCCCATAATCCAGAACCAATTATGGAGTTACAACCCGTTTCTGGGATCGTGTATTTGGCACATTTGTAAGCGTGGATCAGGTAAGGGTTCCCAGAAAAATGAGCATGCAATGGTTGACAGAAGGTGATGAGATAAAGGAAATCTATTCAATAGATTTTGTCTTTTCGTCAGCGGCGCCTACAGTATAAGTTTTTTCTACATTCATCATATTTGACATAAATTAGAAATGGTGCCGTCCAAATATTATTTTATAAGGCCTGAGATTTGATTATACGCTCAACGGCTTCATCAGGAGTACAAATAAAGATGAGGCGCCCATGCTTTTTGGACAGCCTCATTTTTTATAATAGATATTATTTTCTTATTAAAGCAAATCTTTTAATTCCAACAAACTGTCAATAATAAAACTAGGCTGAGCCGATTGCAATTGTTCATAACTGTGCGCCCCTGTAGTAATACCTATGGATAGACCGCATCCTGCATTTTTACCTTCTTCTATATCAATAATAGAATCGCCAACCTTGGCTACATCTGCTCCATGCTCTATACCTAATTGTGACATTGCAAGCAAAATCATATCTGGCTTCGGACGAGAAGCTTGTACCTGTGAGGCCGTAATCAGGGCATCAAATTCACCCCCTATCAGCCAGCCAAGTTTGCCCAATAATTTTTCTGCAGTTTCTTGGTTGTAACCGGTATTCAGTACTACTTTTATGTCTCTTTCTTTCAAAAAATTAAAAAGCTCGATTGCACCTGGTTGCGGAAGAACAGCTAAATTTTGGTAAGCCTCATCAAGCAGCAGAACAAATTGATTATAAATTGCTTCTAATTCAGATTTTTCCAAATGTTTATCTTGTAGAATATCAACAATTGCTTGCATTTTTTCCTTGCCTGCGCCATGCTGCAATACCTCATCAAGACTCATTTCAAAGCCTGCCTGATTAATTGCCAGCTGAAGGGTTTTATAGACAACATTTTGTTCATCGACCGTTGTACCAGCCATATCGAACACGACCATTTTTATCATGTGAAAGTTTTTTTGGAAAAAGTCTATTGATAAATTTTTGAAATATTTGAATGAGAAAACCCAGGAGAGGCCGTCATTCCTTTGCCTCCAATTCCAGTGACAATATGTATTTTGTCATCAATATTCTGTTGAAAAATATCCTGCGTCTTACATTGCGAATAAATTCCCAACCATTGATCGTCGATTTCCCAATGTTCCAAATTAAAAATTTTGGCTCCTTCATTGATAAAATAACGTGTAACCTCTTCGCGCAAATAAAAATCGATGCAATCTTTTTGTTGCACATCGGCGTATTCATGTGAGTCGCCCAAAACAATACTTCCGTCTTCCTCTTGTTTGAATAAGATATGCACCCCCCATTTTTTCCAAAAACTGTTTGAATCCTCTTTAGCTTTGATGCTTTTGTAGGAAGGGCATTCGTGAAAACTTTCGTAGCGGCGAATAGATAAGCCTGTAAGAATATTGCCGGGAATACGAATATGTTGCTGAGGTTTTAATCGCAACATTTGCAATTTCACCATTTCTATATCACTGCCATGAAAAAGTTCGGGGAAGAGCCATTCAAATTCTGCCCCGGAACAAACAATAGCCTTTTCGCCAACATATTTATTACCCTGTAAATCAGTTGCTTTGCAATTTACGCCTGCACTGTCCAACTCTTTTATCAATGTATTGGTAAATAAACTAAAATTTGGATGCTGCTTCAAATAGCTATGCACCCGATGAATCATCAGGCGGGGATTAACCGAAATTTCCTCCGGAAAAAACAATCCACCCTTGCAGTATCCGGCTACTAAGTTGGGATAACGTTCATAACAAGCATGCTGACTAAGCAATTGCGAAGGATAATCGTTTTGTTTATTGATATTGTGCAACTCTTCAATCAGTTGCAATTCTTCCTCGTCAGATGCTAAGTAAATGCTGCCGTTGGAGCTGATACTTAGGTCGGATGCTGTTTGCAGCGATTTATAAATCTCTAAGCTTTTTCGACCATATTGCTGCCATTTCAAGTTCATACCCGATGGCACTACCTGTCCAAAATTTCTGACTGTTGCGGATTGCGGCTGCTGATGACGTTCAAACAAGGCTACTTTCAGTCCTCTTTCGAGGGCATGATAGGCGTGAAAAGTACCAAGAATACCTCCACCAATAATCAACACGTCATAACTGTTGCTGTTATTCATATTCGTGGTTTAATTTTTTTGAAAAATACCAAAAGGCAAGTATGATTGTAATGATACCCAAAATTCCAACACTATAACTCATGTTAATAAAAAAATATTTCCAGTTGGCTGAAAATCCAATAAACTCTTTCCCAATGAGAATGATACAGCTTGCCAAATAGCCAATAAAATCGGAAAGGTAAATAAGATAGCCTACATTTCCTTTTATTCGAAAACTCGCTATAAATCGTTCAAAATAAAGACTTTGAAAAACGATATAAGTTGTATAAAGTCCTATACCGTGTAAAACGATACAAACAAAGGGACTCAACGCTCCGATGCTCAGTAGGAAAGTTGCCAATAACATGGTGACAAGCCCCAAAAGCATAATGAGATGAATAAGGTAAAATGCCTGTTTGTTTTTTTGAATCAACACCATGAGCGAAAGTAACCCAAGCACAAATAAACCAATTGTTGTTTCTGTTTGCGTATAAATGCCGGTACTACTGTCCATGCCAATGCTTCTGAAAATTTCGACCAAGAAGTTGTCTTTAATATCTCTACCTACCGTAAGCACCATATTGACAAATAAGATGGCAGATAGACCAAAGGCATAAGCCGAGAAAAGTTGCTTGCGCTGATATTTGTCTAAGGGAACACGAGGGCTGCGCGAATTTTTATCGTCTTCACTCGGTGCGGGAATTTGTTCCAACATCCAGGCGCTTAGCAATACAAAAGGAATAAAAATGCAACCTACTGCAAAGGGCATCCAAAACTCTGGAATTTGCCAATCTTCTATAAGGTAGCGACCTATTGACTTCACAAAACCTGAGCTGACAATAAAACTGATGCTGAGAAAAGTGGCTAATACATCGGTTGCTCTTCGACCTTCAATATAGGTGAATACGATACCCCAAATAAACCCTAAGGGTAAACCATTAAAAAAAATCCAAATAAAATTATAGGGGAAGGGTGTAAGCGCAAAAAAGAGCAGCGCCAATTGTGAAATCCCAATAAGGGACAAGAGCATCCAAGCGCGATTGCGTTGATTCAACTCAGATATAACTTTTATACCTATAAATTTTGCTGTCAAATAGCCCAACACCTGCATGACCACCAAAATGACTTTGTAGTCTATACCAGCAAGTGTATATTCTTCAAAAGTACCTGCGCTCAAGGGTTTTCGGTAGGCATACATACATGAATAGGTGGCAAACGCCGCTATCATAGACCAAATAATCGTCAGCAACCTTGATTTCATAGAAAATATTTTAGACAAATAATGTCTTAAAAATTATAAAGAAACAAGTTGTAAATGATATGCAAGTAAATGAAAATTAAATTATTATTAATTTTTAGAGCGCATGTAATCTTCCTTATCAAAAAAAACGCCCGAGCTTCTTTAGAAACTCGGGCGTTAACTTATAATGAATATAAACTCAAATTATTTCAATCTGTAGGTCAAATCTTCTTTTGAAGGATTCATCAACTCACTAGTAGGTTTTGGTTCCTCTTTTTTGGGAGCTTCCTCTTTGTGGCTTGAGTGGCCTGAGCCATAAATTTCACCTAATATCGGGGCAATTGCAAGACCAACCAAACAGGTCAATTTGATAAGGATGTTCATAGAAGGTCCAGAAGTATCTTTGAAAGGGTCACCCACTGTATCACCAGTAACTGCAGCTTTGTGGGCCTCAGATCCCTTGTAAGTCATTACGCCATTGATCATAACACCTGCTTCGAAGGATTTTTTAGCATTATCCCAAGCACCGCCGGCGTTATTTTGGAACAAAGCCCACAATACACCACTCACACAAACACCGGCCATATAGCTACCCAAAGCCTCAGGGCCCATAATGAAACCGATAAGGATTGGAGTAACGATAGTGATAGCGCCCGGCAACATCATTTCTTTTAAAGCAGCATTTGTAGAAATCGCAACGCATTTGTCATATTGAGGTTTGCCTGTTCCATCCATAATACCCGGAATTTCGCGGAACTGACGACGTACCTCTTCTACCATTTCCATTGCCGCTTTACCTACAGAGCTCATCGCCAAGGCAGAGAAAACAACAGGAACCATACCGCCTACAAATAAGGCCGCCAGTA
The DNA here is from genome assembly GCA_903854205.1 of uncultured Bacteroidota bacterium. Classification (GTDB taxonomy): domain Bacteria; phylum Bacteroidota; class Bacteroidia; order Chitinophagales; family Saprospiraceae; genus Saprospira. The sequence goes on from CAINVS010000217.1 coordinate 21,301, forward strand.
CTTTTGCATCGAAAATATTGATACCGTTGATACCAGTGAAGGTTACATAGGCTGCAAACAAAGCTAAAGCCGTCAAAGCAGCAGAAGCGATTGCAAAACCTTTACCAATTGCTGCAGTTGTGTTACCTACAGAGTCCAAAATATCTGTTTTTTCACGAACTTCTTTAGGCAATTCGCTCATTTCCGCAATACCACCCGCATTATCCGCGATAGGTCCAAAGGCATCAATCGCCAATTGCATAGCAGTTGTAGCCATCATA
>CAINVS010000218.1 GCA_903854205.1 uncultured Bacteroidota bacterium
ATCATCAATTTAAAATTAGTTCTTAAATTTCTTATTGAAAGTTAGAATCTAAATTTTTATCTGTGACAATTAACTATTTCTGATTTTTTTAATTATTATTCCTATTATGTCTTTTGAAATAAAATATTAAACTATTTTATCAAAAAAGCGTTTAAAACGATTTATGAAAATTCGAACCAACTAGTTTACTAATTAATAAAATTCTTTAAAAATTGAATTATCTTATCAGTTTTTATTTGTACACCTTGATATAGTAAATGATAAGGAGAGTCGTAAAAAAAGGAATCATCAATTACCATATCATTTGGATTGCATAAATAAGATTGTCCAGATTTTAACCAGAAAGCAGTATTAAAATTAACCAACTTATTTATTTTTAGAAAATGAGATTTTGCAGTCATTGGTGGAACAACTACAACTTTTATTGAATTAGTTTTAGATAAAGCTAAAAATTTTGTCGCTTTAGCAAAAGTGCTTTTTTTATAATTAAGAGAAATTACTTCATTATAATTTTCAAATTTTTTATGTTTCCAAAACCAATGTAAAGTAAAATCTCCAAATTCATTAAACCCTAAAATGTTATTTGTGTTATTCTGTTTAGGGAAAGATCCAATTTGTATATTTTTTAATAACAGAATTCTATATATTGAATAATCAATAACAGACCTTATATCTAATTCGTAATTTTCTAAAGGATATGAATTCAACCCTTCTAGCCAAATTCTTGTCAATGTTAGATTTCCAAAATAGTTGTTTAATATCATTTCATACTCAGGAACAATTACTACAATATCATCCTTCCCTAAATAATTTGAGATTTCGTCTAAATAAAATTCTAACCCAGTGTCAAATCTTTGTCCGTAATTAATTATTTTATAACTGCTAAAATTATCTTGAATTTTCTTCGAATCTAATCCCTGTGCTAAGTTGCTTCCACCAATAAAAATAATCTTTTTTTTATTTTTATTACTCAATAATAATTGGTGTTTTATTTTCAATCCGCCATCATAATCATAATCAGATGCTTTTGGTAATAAAATATGAAGAATTACTAAAATTAATAAAACAAAAAAAGGATATAAAAAAAATAAAAATAAATTACGTGAAAATTTTTTCATCAAAAATCATTAAAATTGAAAGTAAATAAATTGTTGCTCTTTACCACCAAAATAAAGAATCAACATAATGATAAAATAATAAAATAGAAATCTTAAGGATCTTCTCCATTTCCATCCAAACTTTTCAAGTCCATGTTTACTCTCTCTTCCAAACCATTCTATCAAAATTAAAAAAGAACAAAAAAATAATACTATCATATAGAACATTGGCCTATAGGAAGGTATTGTAAAAATATCGAAAGAGCACATTCCCTTAATGAAATAGAAAGCATGAGATACATTTTCTGATCTGAAAAAAATCCATGCAAAAACAGTTAAACTGAAAGTCATTAGAATTGAAATAAATTCTTTTAGATTTGGAAGTATTTTGCCCTTTGCAACAATATCAATATTATTCCTATTTGTATTAAATATTATTGATGGCATTATGTATATAGCATTTAAGAAGCCCCATGCAATAAATGTCCAGTTGGCGCCATGCCAAAATCCACTGACTAAGAAAATAATAAATGTGTTTCTGACTTTCATCCAAGTACCACCTTGACTACCTCCAAGCGGGATGTATAAATAATCTCTAAACCAAGAAGACAATGAAATATGCCAACGCCTCCAGAATTCAGCAATATCTCTTGAAAAATAAGGGTACGCAAAATTTCGTAACAAATCAATTCCAAAAAGTCTTGCAGTTCCAATAGCGATATCAGAATAACCTGAAAAATCACCATAAATTTGAAACGTAAAAAATATAGCCCCTAATAAAAGTGTACTCCCAGAATAGTCTGCTGAATTATTGAATATCATATTCGCATATTCTGCACATTGATCTGCAATAACTACCTTCTTAAACAATCCCCACAAAATTTGCTTCAAACCATCCACCGCTTTTGCATAATCAAAAGTTCTTTTCTTCTGTATTTGAGGTAAAAGATGTGTAGCTCTTTCTATTGGTCCGGCTACCAATAAAGGAAAGAAGCTCACAAATACGGCATAATCAATAAAATTTCGTTCTGCTTTTATTCTGTCTTTGTATATGTCAATCACATAAGACAAGCCATGGAAAGTATAAAAAGAAATACCTACCGGCAGGATAACTTTAAGTGTCCAAGGATTGATATATAAACCCAAATTTGCAATTCCAGCAGCAAAAGATTCAGCAAAGAAATTATAGTATTTAAATACACCCAAAAAACCAAGGTTAACTGAAATACTCAACCAAAACCAAAATTTTTTATTGTTAACGCTTTTCGCCTCCGACATCCTGATACCTGTGTAATAATCCAGTAAGGTTGAAAAAATCAGCAGAAATAAAAATCTCCAGTCCCAACAAGAATAAAAAAAATAGCTGGATACTAATAACAGAATATTTTGAAACTTTAAATTATTGTTAGTTACAAACCAATACAGCAAAAAAACAATCGGCAGAAAAATAGCAAAGCTTATTGAATTAAACAGCATGAAATGAATTTGTATTTATTTGTGCTAAGATAAAAAAAGCAAAGGCAACGAATTAAATTATTTTAAATTAGTTTTCGTCAATTACAAATTAGAAGTAGCGGTGCAATGATCCAATATTGGGGTTGTCTTAAAAATCAAGGTTTGTTATTGTTTAAATGCGTTTTCATGTAGGCTTATTTTATTTTAGCCCACCGTTTCTAACGGTGGGCGGAGAAAGAAATTGCAAATCGCTATAAAATAGATTTTATGATATTCTCTCCCACGGTTGAAACCGTGGGCAAAAAAGAAATAATTGGGTTATTGTAAATTCAAAACATACTATTGTTTCATCTGCTTGTTCCTTATAGGGCATTTTCATTTAGCACACCGTTTCTAATGGTGTGGAGAACTGTATTTCTCTCGGTTGTCCAAAAAAAAGATATCATCAAACAAATTCAAATCAATGTTTATAAAACTGACAAAAAAACAGCCTATTTATATTTTCATTTCAGCATCACGAAAAGCACGTTTTGTCTGTTCAATTTCGCTATTGTTTATGCCTATTTTTTTGGCAACGCTGCGCCATTTGGCAATTTCTCGCTGCATGTCATTGAGGATTTTTTCTGCTTCCTCATGCTTTAATTTGTAATGCTTTGCCGTTTCTAACGCCAATGAAATATCCTGCTCATTGCTGTTCTCTGATATATTTAATGTCAAGCCATTTCCCATTTCATTAGGATTCATATCATAAGCCGGTGATAATTGCCAACCATTATGGGTAAGCATAAATCCATGATTACGCAAATGGTCGTCTGTATTTGAAACCAACATATTGAATACCACTCTTCTCCACAACTGTTCTAAATCTGCTTTCACCGACGCTCCCTGCTGTATGATAAAAGCAACGATATCCAAATAACTTAACCCATCATGAAAATCAGCTCCATCTTGATAACCCAATAAAGTCATGGCTGATGCAAAATGTATGCGCTTTTGTTTTGTTCTGTCAAATCGTTTAGATAAGTATGTATGGTGCTTTCCTGAAAATTGAAGTAGTCTTGCCTCAGGCACTTTAATGCCACAAGCTTTGGCCAATTGATGCAAAACCATTTCCCAAGCACCGGTATTTTTATCATCTTTAGCACTTGGAAATTTTGCAATCCAAAGGTTTCCCTTTTCATCAATTACACTGGCTTTGGGTCTTGCGCCACCCAATGAAGATCCAGGGTCTATTAGTAGGCGCAACCATTTGGTGTATTCCGGATCTTTAATGGCATCATCTTTTTCCAATTGCAAACTGGCATGTTCCAATTCACGTAATGATGCCCATGGAGGCGTAGCCATTTTTTTTTGGTTATTCATAAATTCACCATCCTGATCCAACTTAAACCGAAGCCCTCCCATTCGGTGCTCATCAAAAACGCCTAATAAATAATCAGTTTCAAAAAGCATCTTTTCTTGACGGCTTTCCAACTTAGCTTGCCAAGCTTCTTTTCTGCGCATTAAAAGTCTTCCCCAACGATCAGGAGCCGAATCCAAAAACAACCCAAAATTATTTTTCCCTTCAGGCAAATATTGCTTTCCCTTGTATAGTCCTAGATTAGGATCTAAATACAAGATAGGTTGTTTGGCACTCAGCCATGTTTCATGGTATTCAAATGAAAATATCTCCTTTCCCCTAACTCGTTGTGCAGCAAGTTTCCCCATTAACTGAGGAGCTTCCATAGGTTCCCAATCGGCATATACCCAAATGATGGTTTCGTTTTTCATCATAATTAATTTGATTTTTTTGGGGCACGTTTTGCTGTTGCAATTCCGGCATCCTGCAATTTTCTACCTAAAGGATCAGTTGCTGCTACCATTGCAAGATCTTTCTCCAAACCAAGCACAAAAAGCACTTGCAAGTAACTACCAATGGCAACGGTAGGAATTCCTTGTTCAATATTATAAACTGTTTTTCTACTTATACCTGCTCGTTCTGCCACTTGTTCCGCACTAAATTTTCTACGCAATCGTGCAAGCTGAATCTGCGCTCCCAAGTCATTTAATATCTTAAGATTTTTGGGTAATATTGCTGGTGCTGTTTTCATATAATGTGTATTATAAGGCACAAATATATAAATTTTATCCTTTTTATGACACGTTATAAAAATATTAATTACATTTTATACCACTATTTTCTTGTATAATGTAGATATCATAGATGATTGGAATAATTTCAACGGACCATAACAGATATACAGTCGGTATAATTCAAATGGTTATTTTCATTTAGCCCACCGTTTCTAAC
>CAINVS010000219.1 GCA_903854205.1 uncultured Bacteroidota bacterium
AAAGTCAAGCAGGTTTAAACTCCTATAAACTCAGTGTAAAAGAATGGGTTGAAAAGACCAATGCCATTGGCTTACGTGCAACAGCCGGCAGATATGGCGGCACTTATGCGCATTCAGATATTGCGCTTGAATTTGGTATGTGGATTTCCGCCGAATTTAAAGTCTATCTTATCAAAGAATTCCAGCGTTTAAAAACTGAAGAAAATGACCGCATGAAATTGGAATGGAATCTGCAACGCACGCTTTCCAAGGTCAATTACCGCATTCATACAGATGCCATCAAGGAAAATCTGATCCCTAAAGAGCTCAACAGAACTGAGGTCGGCCTCATCTATGCCAGCGAAGCTGATCTGCTGAACATGGCACTTTTCGGTATCACTGCCAAACAATGGAAAGACGACAATCCAAACCTTTCCGGTAACCTCCGGGAAACAGCTACTATAGAACAATTGGTGGTTTTGTCCAACATGGAAAGCATCAATGCGGTACTCATTCATCAGGGAATTCCGCAGACAGAAAGACTATGGCAGCTAAATCTCGTCGCAATTACACAGATGAAATCCCTGATGAATTGCAAGGAGTTGAATTTGCTGAAAAGTTAATTAGGGCGAATCCGCCACAATTAAAAAACCCGCAGATACACAATAGTAACTGCGGGTTTTTCTTATTTCTTGCCTGATTTCAAATCGACATTGAACCATATTTCAATTGGAGTAGTCATCTGTTCCATCGTTTTCATCATAAATTCCCGGCGTTTTGCCCGATCTTCTTCACTCATCTGCGGTTGACCGCCGCCACCACCGATCCCGCCGCCCATTGGCGGACCAGAATTTTCGTCCATCACCATAAATCCCGAAACAATACCGACAGAGAATTTTTCATTGCTGTTTTGACCGAAAAACTTTTTGATGGGTATGACAGCATAGTAATTTAGGGTATTATCGCTGCCCAATTCAAGATCAACCTGAATATCCGAAGGATCTTTGCCCAAAGTTATTGTTTTTTTGTCGATACCTTCAAAACCTTTGATTGCCATCTCTTTAGGACGTTCTGAAAATCTCTTGTAAACGCGATTTAACATACGCTGCTGCATTTGCTCAGGCGTGGTAGAAGCAGTTGGTTTCTCCCCGTTTGGATTGCCTTCTCGGCCTTCTCCTCTCCCTTCAGGCCGGCCGGAAAATCCTCTCGTTGCAGAATCAGGAACTGCTATTGGAAAAGTAAAACTTTGTTTATCCTTTTTTTGAGCCGTAGGATCCAGTGAAATTGTCAATCCATAGCGTAAAATACGCATTTGCGAAGCAAGTTCTTTGGTACTCAGGTGAAGATAAATATTATTATCATCGCGCTGCACCTCATAAGCAATTTTAGATAGGGTATCAAAATTAGAAGGTTTACTGTCCTCCGGCCAATTTTTTGTCCAATTGGCTGGATATACTGGTAAGGTAGATTTTGCACATGATCCCAAAAACAAGGCAAAACATAGAAAAAATAATTGTTTCATAATTGCGATTTAACTATAAGAGCGGAATGGCAAATTACTTTAATGTATCCAATTCGTTTTAAGACAGATTCTACTTTTTGCCATTCCGCCAACCTGAATATTACAAATGTCGCAATATGATTTAAAAATGACAAATTTGTTTAGACAGTTTTACAAATTTTGATGACAAACAGATCTTTTTTAAGAATAAGAGATTTGAGATAAGAGATTCAAAGGCTAAATCCCAGGTCTCAGAAATGAGCTGAAGCCATCCTATGGGTAATCGATCTGTCAATTTTCTATATGATAAAGGTTAATTCCTCTACAAAAAAAGGCCATTCATCTATTACACAGTATTGAATGAATTATTAACTGCACTTTTGTAATGGTTAAATTTCATTAAAAGAGTACTAAAAATGCGAAAAAGCTTAACGTTTCAAAATAACAGGGTATATACAATTTTACTTCATGCTGGAGCATGGGGACTTATTTTCTTTTTTCCTCTATTGATAGCAGATTTTGGTGATGATAAGGAACGCTATTTCAGATTTGTAAAACGCAGTATTCTAAACCTTTCTACTCATCTTGTCGTCTTTTATATAAATTATGCCTGGCTCACAAGAAATGTACTTTTCTCAAAAAAGTTGTTACAATATGTAGGTTACAACCTTCTGCTAATAACAGTGGTGGTCATTGCCTCCCGTTTTCTTTACGAATGGTTCATTGTATCTGCAGCTGCCGAACCTACCCACAAAGCTAAATTTCCCAAAGAAATTTTTTACTTCTGGGATGTACTCTCCTACCTGACTAATGTTGGGGTAACAATTGCCTTGCTTGCAACAAACAGATTGGCGGAAGAGGAGCAAAAAGTGAAAAACAGTGAAAATGAACGTTTAAAATCCGAGTTGATCTATTTGAAATATAAGCTGCAGCCTCATTTCTTTTTCAACACGCTCAATAACATATATGCACTCATCGATGCCTTTCCTGAAAAAGCTAAGGAAACTATATTAAAGCTTGGCAAACTGATGCGATATGTACTCTACATATCGGACGAAAAAAATGTACCTTTGTCTGATGAAATCGAATTTTTGAAAAATTATACGGAACTGATGCGCATCCGTTATGCCGGACATGTTGCTATTAAGGCTGATTTTATGCCTTCGTTAACTTCGGCAAAAATACCGCCACTTTTATTGATACCAATCATTGAAAATGCATTTAAACACGGTGTTGATGCTATAAAACCAAGTTTTATCAATATCTTATTAAAAGAAACTGAAGACAGTATCGAATTAAATGTATCAAACAGCTATTTTCCAAAAACCGTAGAGGATGAAAGCGGCTCAGGTATCGGGTTGGACAATCTGCAAAAAAGGCTTGATCTCTTGCTGGGACAGGGCCAATATGTATTTAAACAGGAAATAAAAGGAGATATTTTTGAAAGTCAGCTTAGCATAAAACATCAACATGGATAAATTAACCTGTATCATTGCCGATGATGAACCATTGGCGCTTTCGCTGCTGCAGGGCTATGTAGAAAAAATACCCTTTTTGGAGCTTGTTAAAGCATGCCATTCAGGAATCGAAGTGCTTGGACATTTGGAAGAAGAGAATATTGATTTACTTTTTTTGGATATTCAAATGCCCGGTTTAAGCGGAATGAACTTGGCTAAATCACTACATAAGGATGGGCCAAGAGTTATATTTACAACTGCTTTTGAACAGTATGCAATCGAAGGTTATAAAGTAGATGCCATTGACTATCTGCTGAAACCTTTCGGATTTGAAGATTTTTTGAATGCAGCCCAAAAAGCCAAAAAGAAAATCCTGGAACAGAAAAATACCACAAAAGCAACTTTGGCAGACAGCTCTGCCCACGGATACATTATTGTAAAGTCCGATTATAAATTGAAACAAATTGCACTGAACGATATTTTATACATAGAAGGACTCAAGGATTATGTTAAAATTTATAGAAAATCAGACAACAAGGCAATTTTAACTCTTTTGAGTATGAAAAATCTGGAAGTGACGCTGCCTTCTGAACAATTTATGCGGGTTCACCGTTCCTTCATCGTCAACCTCAACGAAATACAGACAATCGAAAGAGGAAATATTATATTTGGAGAACGCTATATTCCGGTTTCGGATAAATATAAAGATGTTTTTCAGTTTTTTTTAAATAAAAGATTTCTTGAATAACACCATTGCAATGCACTAGTACCAAACATAAAATACAATTATGAAATTTTTAAACAGTTTAGTGATTATCTGCCTTCTAACCATTGGTTTGCAGGCTCAAAACTACAAAGTCAGCGGTTTTGTACTTGATTCAACAACTCAAAAACCACTAATCGGTGCAAATGTGGCATTGGAATCGACTTATGACAATTCTATTATTAAGGGCACAAGTACCGATTTAGATGGAAAATTCAATTTGGAAGTGGCGCCCGGTTCTTACCGTGTTTCCGTTTCCTTTGTTGGATTTAAAGAGCAGAAAAAGCGACTTTTTGTACAGGATAAAGATATTGACTTGGGTAAAATCACCCTTGCCGAGTCTGTTCTTTCCGAAGTCCTTGTAGAAGGAAGAGTACCGCCTGTGGTGCTGAAAGGTGATACTTCCGAATACAATGCAAATGCTTTCAAAACTAATCCCGATGCAACAGCAGAAGATTTGGTTGAAAAAATGCCCGGCGTTACTATCGTTGACGGTAAAGTTCAGGCACAGGGTGAAGATGTCAGACAGGTTTTGGTAGACGGCAAACCATTTTTTGGCGGTGATCCAAAAGCTACGCTTAAAAATATACCGGCCGAGATGATTGATAAGGTACAGGTTTATGATCAGGGTAGCGCTTCATCCGGTTTTTCGGGATTTGATGACGGAAATACTCAAAAAACAATAAATATTATTTCAAAACCTGAGTTCCGTTCCGGTACCTTTGGAAGAGTTTATGCTGCAGGCGGTTATGATGATAATTTTCAACCCGCCGGCGAACGTTACAAATTGGGCGGAGTACTCAACTCTTTTAAAGACAATCGGAGAATTACTGTACTGGGGCAATTTAATAATACCAATGAACAAAATTTTGCTTCAGATGACCTTGCCGGCGTAATGAGTGCAGGCAGCGGCGGCGGCGGAATGGGCCGTGGCGGCAGCGGCGGCGGTGGTGGAAGAGGTGGAATGGGCGGAGGCCCTCCCGGCAGCGGTACCAATATTGGTCAATTTCTGGTTAATGATCAGGGCGGTATTACAAGAACCAATGCCTTCGGTATTAACTATGCCGATAAATGGGGCAAAAACATGGACGTAAGCGGCAGTTATTTTTTCAACTACACAGATAATAATGTTCAAACCAACAGTGATCAAATTTTTATAACCAACAGTGATTCCGGTTTGGTTTATAATAAAACTGACATTGCAGGTTCCAAAAACATGAACCATAGAGCCAATTTCCGTTTGGATTACAAAATCAATGAAAGAAATAATATACAGATTGCTCCCCGTTTTAGTTTGCAGACAAATAATGGCCTTAGTGAACTTTTGGGTGAAAATAACAGAAATGGCGATTTCGTCAATTCAACACTTCGTACTTTTAACAGTGATGTTTTTGCATGGACATTAAACAACTCCATCACTTACAACCATGCCTTTAAGAAAAAAGGCAGAACAATCAGTGTTACACTCAGCGATGACCACAAAAGCAATGTAGCGGAAAGTTTTCTACGTGCGGTAAATACACTATCTGCCGATGCGTTGATAAGAGATACATTGGATCAGACAACAAATCAGGGACAGTTCGAAAACACAATTTCTGCTCGAGTGGAACACAGTGAACCGCTCGGAAAATTATCTCAATTGCAAATCATTTACAATCCATCTATCAGTTACAACGATATTGATAAAAAAACATTTGGCTACGACTCTCAGTCGGAAAAGTACAACACATTGGATACCTTCCTTTCTTCGATTTCAAAAAACCAATATCACACACAAAATGGCGGATTGGGATGGAGATTCAACAAAGAAAATCTCAATATTCAGGCTCGTGTAAACTTTCAATGGGCTAGTCTTTCAGTAGATCAGACTTATCCGACGCTGTATAATGACAAGCTGAATTTTTATTCGGTACTGCCATTTGCTTCATTGAGATACAAGATTTCAAAAACCAAAAACCTGAGAGCTTTCTATCGTTCCAGTGCCAATGCGCCCGCTATTACACAATTGCAGGAATCTGTTAACAACAGTAATCCTTTACAGTTGAGCGTGGGTAATTCTAAACTGAAACAGGAAGAATCTCACCGTTTTAACATTCATTATTCAGCACCGAATCCGGAGAAAAATTCAATGTTTTTCACAATGCTGAGCTTGAGCTACACCAATAATTATATCGGTAACAGCAATTTTATTGCCGGCAGCGACACTACAATTTATGGAGTTGAATTGACAAGAGGTACTCAAATTACACGTCCTGTAAATTTCAGCAACAGAATGACTGCCATGGCTTTCACCACAATCGGTCTACCGCTGAAGGCATTGAAATCAAATTTAAATTTCAATATTTCTGCCAACTATAATCGTACTCCGGGTCTGATCAACGATCAAATAAACTATGCTAATACGCCTTCGGGGTCATTGGGAATCACTTTAAGCAGTAATATCAGTACTAAATTGGATTTTACACTTTCTTCCAATTCCTCCATAAATGGAACCGTAAATACGCTGAATACAGGATTGAACAGCAAGTTTTTCAATCAGAACAGCAAATTGCGTTTCTATTGGAACCCTTGGAAAACATTAGTACTCCGCACCGATGTGAGTCATCAGTACTACAGCGGATTGGGGGATGGTTTTTCACAAAACTTCCTGCTTTGGAATGCAAGTATTGCTACAAAAGTATTTAAAAACAAACAGGGTGAAATTTCCCTCATGGTTTTTGATATATTGAAACAGAACAATGCCATTTCCCGTAACTTTACTGAAACATATATTGAAACCAATATCACCACTGTACTTCAGCGATATTTCATGCTTCAGTTCACTTACAAATTCAAGCCTAAAAAAGGTGACATTCCTATGGATCAGGAAAAACAGGATTTGGAACGTTACAATATGATGCGCCAGAATCAGAAATAAATGTTTCTTAGTATATTCAAAAAGAGCAGCCCCAAAATCAATTGGCGCTGCTCTTTTTTTATCTAATTTTTATAAAACTAATCTTTTGTTTTTCTGGCAATTACTACATAATTGGCAGTATTGTAATCATTGTAAAACATGGCGTCAAGTTTATTGAAAATCCAATTATGAAGCATTCTCATGGGCGTTATTTTAACCAAAATTCTGGGAATTGTGTGAATGATAGCCTGACCCAAAACTGCCCATTTACCTCCATTGGACAATATTTCAACTACTTCGAAACCGTTAACCTCCATGATATGTCTGAATCCGTGTTTTGTAAAACGAAAAAAATCAAAGGGTTCTTCATGCAAATGCCAGTACATTGGACCTGAAACGATAAAAACACCGTCTTTTTTTAAGATTCTGAATGCCTCGCGAACAAGTTGCTGATGATCGGCCACATGTTCGATTACCTGAGTACTGAAAACTGTTTCCACAGAATTTGATTCCACCGGAATATTGGTTGCTTCACAAATAATATCTACTTTATTCAGATTGGACTGTATGACATCGCAGCCAAAATATTTATCCGCCTTACCTTTGAACATCTCCTCATAGGGCTTATTGCCGCAACCGATGTCAAAAACAGTACCTTTAGCGTATTTATTGGCAGCATAGCTCAAGTCTCTGATTAAAGGCTTTAGGGTAAGGAAATAGGGGTCACTAAGTTTAACTTTGCTGTAAT
>CAINVS010000220.1 GCA_903854205.1 uncultured Bacteroidota bacterium
ATATAATTACAAAAAAATCCCCTTTTGGGGATTTTTTTGTAATTATGCTTGAATACTAATGATTTATACCATTGACAATCAGTTCAGATTCTTCCGATTTGAATAATGGAAAATGTTGCATATATTCATTTATCTCAGATTTTACTTTTGATATCACGGCTTCATTATCATTATTAGATAAAATTTTATCAATCCATTCTACAGTTTTTACACAGTCATTTTCATAGAAACCTCTTGTAGTTATAGCCGGTGATCCGATTCTAATACCTGAAGTAATCATAGGAGATTGTGTATCGAAAGGCACCATGTTTTTATTAACCGTAATATTGGCCTTAATCAGCGTTTCCTCTGCTATTTTACCGTTCAGATTCTTACTGCGAAGGTCGATAAGCATGAGGTGATTGTCGGTTCCGCCCGAAATAATTTTGTATCCTTTTTCCATAAAAGCATTGGCCATTGCTTGTGCATTAGCTTTCACCTGTTGCTGATAAGTTTTGAAAGAAGGTTGTAAGGCCTCGTGAAAAGCAACTGCTTTAGCTGCGATGACATGCTCCAAAGGACCTCCCTGTGTACCGGGAAAAACAGCAGAATTTAACAAAACTGACATTTTCTTTGCATTGCCGGTTTTTTCCCAAACCTCGCCAAAGGTATTTGAATAATCTTTGCCAAGCAGTATCATTCCACCACGTGGTCCACGAAGGGTTTTGTGTGTTGTTGTTGTAACAATATGGCAAAAATCTAAAGGATTTTTTAATAAACCTGCTGCTATAAGGCCGGCAGGATGAGCCATGTCACACCAAAGGGTTGCACCAATCTTATCGGCAATAGAACGGAATCTTTCATAATCCCATTCTCTTGAGTAGGCCGAGGCTCCACAAAGTAAAATCTTCGGACGTTCTTTTAGTGCGGTTTGTTCAACCTTATCCATATCAATTAGTCCGGTTTCTTCTTCGACACCATAAAATACAGGACTATAAAGTTTGCCTGAAAAATTTACGGGAGAACCATGTGTGAGGTGTCCACCGTGTGCAAGATTGAAGCCCATTATTGTATCGCCGGGTTTAATACAAGCCAAATATACTGCTGCATTTGCCTGAGCACCTGAGTGTGGTTGTACATTAATGTATTCAGCCCCATAAAGTTCCTTAGCGCGGTCAATTGCGAGTTGTTCTATCTCGTCTACAACTTCACAACCACCATAATAGCGCTTGCCGGGGTAACCTTCAGCGTATTTGTTGGTTAGGCATGAACCCATAGCATCCATAACCTGTTGGCTTACAATATTCTCAGAGGCTATCAGTTCGATGCCTGCACTTTGACGGTGCCATTCAGCACTAATCAATTCTTGTATTTTGTTGTCTTTCAGCATTATAAGTGTATAGACTGATTACTAATAATTGTTAGAAAAAATTATCTGGAAAATAAACATTAAATTTAAAACACTAAATTAAGTTTCTACTTGATATTGCCCAAATTTTTTGAAAAAATTGTAGGATTTATAAGTTGTGACTTGTTTAATTAATAAATAAACGCTAATATTGAGAGTATTTTTTTAATCTTTTAAAAATTTAACAACATGCCAATAAGATTTGATTCAGGAGACGATAACAACGGTAACAACGACTTCAACAACAACACAAATTCATCCGGAAGCGGCCCAAGTAAAGGTACTATAGCCATGATCCTCCTTGCAGTTTTCTTTCTTTTTAGAAGCCCCAAAACTGTAATACCTTTGTTTATTATTGGTGGTATTGTATATTATATCTTTTTTTATCAATCTAATCCGGTAGTGGTCTCCCCTGAATAGAACTATGAAATTTAATAAAAACATTTTGCTGATTCTGCCCTTCTTATCGGCAGGATGTAATTTTATTTCCAATACAGGAAATAATGAAGGAGGGCCAACTGCAGCTGGTTGTAACTTTGACAAAGAGAAATACGATAAAGTTGAAGTATTTGAAGCATTGGCCGCCGGAAGTAAAAACGCCTTGCCGGAAAGGGTCTCCCTCCTAAAATATGCTCCGAAAGTTATGAGCCAAGGCCAACAGGGGTCATGCGTTGCTTGGGCTACAGCTTATGCTGCCTGTACTATCAACGAATCTGTTGCTAGTGGTATAAATCCAAATCAATTGGCTTTTAGTCCATCCTTTTTGTACAATCAGGTAAAATTGCCAAATTGTTACGGCAGTAATATGGAAAATGCATTATATACAGTCATGAAGAAAGGACTTGTGCCTTTTGACCGCTTTGCTTACGATGAGAAAGATTGTAACAAACAACCTAGTTCAGACTTATTTGAAGAAGCAAAAGATTTTAAAATCAAAGGTTTTAACCGACTGACCGAAGCATCGCATATATATAAGGTGAAAATAGATGCTGTTAAACAAAATATAGCTCAGGGTGCGCCAGTTGTAATCAGTATGACAGTTCCTGAATCATTTTGTAAAGAGATGTGGGGCAAATCTGTTTGGCGGCCAAAACCTTCTGAAAAAAATTATACTTTCGAGTATTTTTCAAGTATTAATTCAATAGACTATGATTGCCATGCAATGTGTGCCATTGGTTATGATGACAATAAAGATGGCGGTTCATTTCAGATTATGAACTCTTGGGGGCAAAAATGGGGTGATAAAGGTCTTTTTTGGATTTCTTATAAAGATTTTTCAAAATATGGCATTCAGGCCTTCGGTCTTTTTCCGGCAGAGAAAAAAAATAGACTAGTCGAAGAACCTGATTTCAGTGTGGCATTTGGACTTGTAGATGCTTCAACCAATCTGAATATCCCTCTAAAGTCAGGAAAATCAATTATTTTTCAAACAATCCAACCAATTAAAAAAAAATCAAAATTTAAAATTGAAGTTGCCAACTCAGAAGCCTGTTATATTTATGTATTCGGACAGGAAACAGATGGCAGCACCTATGTGCTTTTTCCTTATTTGAATGAAGGCGAAACAAAAAGTAAATATTCACCATATTGTGGAATTGTCGGTACCCGACATTTTCCAAGCGGTAAAGCAAGCCTCAAAGCAGATGAAATTGGCAATCGCGATTATATAGCGGTGGTAGTTTCAAAAGAAGAATTGGACTATCAGAATTTGAATGAAAGAATGAATCGAACATCTACTTCAGATCTTGCATCTAAACTAAACAAAGCATTAGGTTCTGAACAGTTTAAAAGTCCAAAGTTTGATAAAGAAACCACAAATGTGAGCTTTGAAGCAAAATCAACTGAAAACGAAAAGTTATTAGGAATAGTTTTGGCTATTGATAAATCCTAATATCAGTTCAAAAAGACAAAAAGAAATATTTTATAAATTATTTAAAAAAATAGAACTATGCCAATTAGATTTGATTCCGGAGGTGATGATAATAACAATTTTGGTAACAAAGGAACAGGTGGCAGCTCCAAAGGAAACAATACAGGTGCAATAGCAGTATTGATGTTTGTTTTGTTTTTTGTTTTCCGTAAGCCCAAAATTGCAATTCCAATACTACTTATTGGCGGTATTCTTTTTTATTTTTTTGGCGGAGCTGACAGCTTCCTCAACAAAACCTCAAATGGTATTTTTGGTACAGGTTGCGGTTTAGATGAAGAAAAATATGACAAAACAATGGTCTACGAACCTTTGGCTTCCAATAGCTCTAAAAATAATATTCCATCTGCTGCTTCACTGTTAAGATACGCTCCAAAACGCAGAAATCAAGGTCAACAGGGTTCCTGTGTGGGTTGGGCTACTGCATATGCTGCCAGATCAATTGTAGAAGCAGTAAGTACAGGAAAAAATCCTGATGAAGTGTCTTTCAGTCCTGCTTTTTTATACAATCAGATTGCTCTCCCCGGTTGTCAGGGTTCCTACACAAGTGAAGCTTTGGAAAAAATGAAAAAAGATGGTCTTGTTTATTATGATAAGTTCCTCTATGATGAAAATACTTGCAGTAAAATACCTAGCAGTGACCTTTTGGCAGAAGCAAAAAATTTTAAAATAAGGGGTTATAACCGCTTGTCGAAAGGAGGCAGTAACTATGATGTAGATATTGATGCTTTGAAACAGAATATCGCTCAAGGTGCACCTGTCGTAATTGCAATGAACGTACCCGAGTCATTCTTTTACGTGAACACTGATCTTTGGTCGCCCAAAAGCCATGAATATAAATCAGTTGAACGTTTAGGAGGCCATGCAATGTGTGTTATTGGCTATGATGACAATAAATTTGGGGGTGCTATTCAAATTATGAATTCATGGGGTCGCAATTGGGGTAATGATGGCGTTTTTTGGATAAAATATAAAGACTTTTCAAAATTTACAAGAGAGGCATATGGACTTTTTCCTCACGCAAAATTAAAAGAAAAAGAGGGTAATGAATTCGATGTTGCTTTTGGTCTTGTTGATGCTGATAAAAATGTTAACATTCCTGTGAAACAGGTTAAAGGCAATTTATTCAAGACAATTTCACCAATTGGAAAAGGTGATCGTTTCAAGATAGAGGTTTCAAATAATGTTGAATGTTATATTTATGTATTCGGTCAGGAAACTAACGGCAGTTCCTATATATTGTTCCCCTATATCGAGGAAGGAAAAACAAAAAGTAAATTCTCACCCTTTTGTGGAATAGTTGGAACCCGTCAATTTCCAAGCGGAAAAGCTGCCCTCAAAGCTGATGATATAGGTAATCAAGATTTTATGGCAGTAGTTGTCTCAAAAGATGAACTGGATTATCAGGAATTAAACAATAGAATCAATCGCAGTCCTGGCGGTGATTATCTGTCCAAATTGAATAAAGCAATGGGTTCTATGCAGATAGTTAACCCTAACTTTAAACTGAATGCATCTTCTGTATCTTTCAAAGGTAATACCAATAATGCACAAAAAGCTGTGGGTGTCGTATTGGCAATCGACAAAAATTAATTTTTATTCATACAATCATTCATAACCTTCACAACCTTTATTATTGATTTTTGTCTATGTTTAAATCATTACTTTCAACATTAGGCTGTATACAATTACTTAAATCTTATATATAGTATATGAATTCTTTACAGAAGAAGTGATGGTCGTTTATCCTATTGGTGGAGAAGGACTTGTGCCCGGCACAACAGAAAGAGTTCATTGGGATGCTTATGGCAATACCGGAACATTCCAGGTTCAGGTTTCAGTTGACAATGGTGCTACCTGGACAAATATTGCTTCAGCTCTCGGATCTGCTGTACGTTTTGTTAATTTTCAGGTACCCGGCACAGTTACTGGACTTGCCCGAGTGAAAGTAACAAGAGGAGCATTCAGTGATGAAAGTGATGCAAATTTTAGTATCATTAATCGCCCTGCAAATTTAGAAGTAGTAGCTGTATGTACTACTGCCAATACCATTCGTTTGAAATGGGTTGCGGCAAGCAGTGCAACAGGCTATGATGTTTTTAAATTGGGAACCATGTACATGGATTCGGTTGGTACTACTTCAGGTGCAACAACATTTGATGTCCCTGTGCCCAATATCAATGATTCCTATTGGTTTGCAGTGAGAGCAAAAGGACCAAATAACTGTATTGGACTAAGAACAAATGCTGTTCAATTTGTCGGAGGCAACGGAACTTCAGGTACCTGTTTTATCGATTGCGGCAATGACAATGATGCCGGTATAGCAGAAACAATCTCACCAACAGTTAATCAGCAGAGCTGCAACGGCAACGATTTTGACGTATCTGTTCTTTTGACAAATATCAGTACTGCAGATCAGTTTAATTTTCCGGTTTACTATCGCGTTAATGGTGGTGCTGTGGTCATGCAGACTTATAACGATACACTTGCTGGTGGAGCTCAGGATAGTTTTACTTTTACTCAGCAACTTACATTATCTGCTCCTGGAGTATATAATTTGCAGATTTGGACCGGATTAACCACAGACGGTGCACTTTGTAATGATACAATGAACATCGCAATTAATTTCAGTAATCCTATAGGCAGTTTTCCTTATACAGAAAATTTCCAAAGCGGAACATTTCCACCTGTCAATGCTTACCTGATAAATCCTGACGGCGATATTACCTGGACAACCAAAAGCTGTACCGGCAGAAATGGAGCAGCCACAATATCTATGCATATTGATAATTACACCTATAATGCCTCAGGAGAAGAGGATGTTTTTGGATTAGTCAGTATGGACCTTACTAATGCAGTGGGCGCACAACTGACCTTTGATCTGGCTCATGCACCATATTCTGCATCTTACACCGATGGTCTTAGGGTTGAATTGTCTACTGACTGCGGACAGACTTTTAATTCTATATACAATAAATCCGGAACACAACTGGGCACAACAGCAAATACTACAGCTGTATTTACACCTTCTGCTGCAGCTCAATGGAGAAATGAGGTAGTTGATTTAAGTACTTATGTTGGCAATCACGTGGCCCTGCGTTTTATTGGCGTTACAGATTACGGAAATGATGTTTTTATTGATAATATTAATATACTGAGGTTTAGCAATCCACCCACTGCAGCATTTACTACTGCCAATACTACTGTCTGTGCGGGCACTCCGGTGACATTTACAGATTTGTCAACGGCTTCTCCTTCTTCCTGGTCCTGGAATTTTGGTGATGGAACAGCAGTGTCTACACAACAGAATCCCAGCCATACTTTTGCCAATGGCGGTGTTTACACTATTCGGCTCATTGCAAATAATCCAGCAGGAAGTGATACATCGGAGCAGACTGCATATTTAACTGTTTTGGAAGCAGATTTTTCCAGCAATGCTTCAACATCAGCATTGGATGTTGATTTTACGGATTTATCTTTTGGAGCCAATAACTGGTCTTGGAATTTTGGCGACGGAGCAAGTTCAACTGCTCAGAATCCCAGCCACAGCTATGCTGCTCCCGGAACTTATACAGTAACATTGCTAATTAACAACAACTGTTCAAAAATCTATCAGATAACTGTTGGCTCTGTTGCCGTTTCCGAAATCGAGACCAATGTTTTTGAAGCGGAACTGATGCCGAATCCCGCTATTGAACAAACAAAATTGACTTTGGCAAATGCTTTAAGTGAGGATCTTCAGGTAGAATTACTTTCGGTCGATGGCCGAATTATACGCAATTTGATTTTGCCTGCCAGATTAAATTCATTGACAGTCGATTGTTCACAACTCGCTCCGGGTCTGTATTTTCTAAGATTAAAAACTGAACAGCTGACAGAAAGTATAAAGTTTGTTGTTAAAAAGTAAATATGCTTTGTTATTAAAGCTGTATTTTCTACCTTTGCGCCGACAAAAACTGATTAAAAAAAATCAATTAGGATATTTTCAATTTTCAATTCTTAATTTTCAATTAAAAACATGGCTGCCAATAAAACCTTCACAATGATCAAACCGGACGCAGTACGCGACGGTCATATCGGTGCTATCCTGAATCAAATCACTGAAAACGGTTTCAGAATCGTTGCTATGAAAATGACTCAACTTTCTAAAGCTTCAGCTGAAAAATTCTACGGAATTCACAAAGAAAGACCTTTCTTTGGCGAATTGGTTGAGTTTATGACTTCAGGCCCTATCGTTGCTGCAATTCTTGAGAAAGACAATGCAGTAGAAGACTTCCGTAAACTGATCGGTGCTACCAATCCTGCACAGGCAGAAGCAGGTACTATCCGTGCCCGTTTTGCTAAAAGCATCGGCGAAAATGCTGTTCACGGTTCTGATTCCAATGACAATGCAATCATCGAAGGCAATCAGCATTTCTGCGGTTTCGATCAGTTTTAATCGCTTCTTTTAAAAGACGATTATATTAAAATATAAGACCTCCGGTGAAATTCATCGGAGGTCTTTTGCTTGTAAAACCTTTTTGTTATTGCAATATGTTGAAAATAGTTGTGAATACTTCTTTGAATTTGCTTATTATTGCTCTATCAAACCTAAAAGATCATGACCGGAGCCAAAGCATTTCACAATATACTCGATAAATATAGAAGTATTTCCTTTTCTGAACGCGACAAAGGTGATCGTTTTGAACGGCTTATGCAGGCCTATCTGCAAACAGACCCCTTCTATGCCTACCGTTTCAAAAAAGTATGGCTTTGGAACGAATTTCCCTGTCGTAAAGACTTTGGTGGTTCCGATATCGGTATTGACCTCGTCGCAATGACGCATGAAGGCGATTATTGGGCCATTCAATGCAAATGCTTTCAGCAAAATAACACAATTGACAAAGCCTCTGTCGATTCTTTTTTGTCCACCTCCGGCAGAAAATTTACAGATGTCGAAACCCTGAAATCTGTAAGTTTTGCCCATCGACTTTGGATTTCTACGACCAATAAATGGGGTGGCAACGCGCTGGAAACCCTTAATAATCAGAGTCCGGCTATTTCTCGACTCAATCTTTCTAATTTGGAAGAAGCTCCTGTCGATTGGGAAAAACTCGAAAAGGGTTTGGTGGGAGAACTTTCGAGAACCGAGAAAAAATCGCTGCGCGCCCACCAAAAAGAAGCATTGGAACTGACGCATGAATATTTCAAGTCTGCCGACCGTGGCAAACTCGTCATGGCCTGCGGCACTGGCAAAACATTTACCTCCCTCCGCATTGCCGAAAATGAAAGCGGAGGAAAGGGCCTTGTTCTTTTTCTCGTTCCATCTATCGCCCTGCTGGGACAAACCTTGCGCGAATGGTCGGCTGATGCTGCCGAAGAAATCAATGCAATCTGTATTTGTTCCGACCCCAAAATTTCAAAAAAGACAAATAAAAACGAAGATATCGACAGCTTTAGCGTCGTAGATTTAGCACTGCCTGCTTCAACAGATGTGCCCAAAATTGTTCAACAGCTCAAGCAACTGCGCGAACTGAAAAGAGGCGGCATGACCATCGTTTTTTCTACTTATCAGTCTATAGAAGTCATTGCTGCGGCGCAAAAAGCTTTGCTTGAATCAAACAGCAAAGGCGATAATTACGGTATTTTCGACCTCATTATCTGCGATGAAGCTCATCGCACGACAGGGGTTGCACTTACAGAAGAGGATTCATCTGCCTTTATAAAAGTGCACAATAATGAATTTTTACAGGCTAAAAAGCGGCTCTATATGACCGCTACGCCGCGGCTTTTTAATGATGAATCAAAAAGTAAAGCTGCTAAGGAAAGCGCTATCCTCTGTTCTATGGATGATGTTTCGCTCTATGGCGATGAAATATACCGGATTGGATTTGGCGAGGCAGTACAACAGGGGCTTTTGACAGATTATAAAGTATTGGTACTCACGCTCAATGAAGCTGATGTGCCCGAGGCTATTCAGAAAATGGTGGCTAACAAAGAAAGTGAAATCAATTCCGATGATGCTTCCAAGCTTATTGGTTGTATCAATGCACTTTCCAAACAGATTTTAGGTGATGAGGGCATCATCAAAGATACGGATCCCGACCCCATGCGCCGTGCCGTAGCTTTTTGTCAGAATATTGCAATTTCCAAAAAAATCAGCAATAGTTTCAACAATACTTCCGAGGCCTATCTCGATGCCTTGCCACGCAGTAAAAAA
The DNA here is from genome assembly GCA_903854205.1 of uncultured Bacteroidota bacterium. Taxonomy (GTDB): domain Bacteria; phylum Bacteroidota; class Bacteroidia; order Chitinophagales; family Saprospiraceae; genus Saprospira. The sequence goes on from CAINVS010000220.1 coordinate 9,514, forward strand.
GAAAAAATGGTGGCGCCAAACTCCCGTCATATCGACGGCGCAATGTCGGCACCAACACGAGATGAGCTGCTTTCCTGGCTCAAAGGCGATATAGAGGGCAATGAATGTAGAATTCTCACCAATGTCAGATGCCTGAGCGAAGGGGTGGACGTTCCCTCGCTCGATGCTGTGCTTTTTCTTTCTGCCCGAAATTCACAGGTGGATGTGGTGCAGTCCGTTGGGCGGGTCATGCGCAAATCGCCCGGTAAAAAATACGGCTATATCATCATCCCGGTCGTTATCCCTTCCAATGTGGAACCTGAAAAAGCCATGGAAGACAATGAGCGTTTCCGGGTAGTTTGGACAGTACTCAATGCCTTGCGTGCACATGATGACCGTTTCAATGCTATTGTTAATAAAATTGAATTGAATAAGGATAAAAGCGGCGGACAAATTATTGTCGGCGGAGCCGGCGGCAGAACCGATGATACCGAATACAGTGGGGTAGAAGACCCCGAAGCTGAATACAACAAAAAGACCAAAACTGCCATCAAAACTCAAATGATGCTGCAATTTGAGCAGTTGCAAAATGCACTTTTTGCCCGTATGGTGCAAAAGGTGGGCGACCGCCGTTATTGGGAACAATGGGCAAAGGATGTAGCCGAAATTGCAGAAAGACATATCTTGCGTATCAAAGGGCTTATTGCAAACGACAGTACACATCGTCAGGCTTTTAGCGATTTTTTGAACGGCTTGCAAAAAAATATTAACCCTTCTATCTCCGAATCGGAAGCGGTGGAAATGCTGGCGCAGCATATCATCACAAAACCTGTTTTTGAAGCGCTTTTTGAGGGCTATTCCTTTGTGAAAAATAACCCTATTTCCCGCTCTATGCAGGAAATGCTCGACCTGCTAGAAGAGCAGTCGCTGGAAAAGGATGCAGAAATTCTGCAAAAATTCTACGAATCGGTGCGTACAAGGGCCGCAGGCATTGACAACGCGCAGGGCAAACAACGCATTATTATTGAGTTGTACGATAAGTTTTTCAAAACAGCCTTTCCCAAAATGGTGGAAAAGCTGGGCATTGTTTATACGCCGGTAGAGGTGGTGGACTTTATCATTCACTCGGTAGATGAACTCCTGAAAAAGGAGTTTGGGCGCTGCATCAGCGATGAAAATGTACATATTCTCGACCCCTTCACGGGTACGGGCACCTTCATGGTGCGCCTGCTGCAAAGCGGCCTTATCCGTCGCGAAGACCTGAGCCGAAAATACCGCAGCGAGCTACATGCCAATGAAATTGTATTGCTGGCCTACTACATTGCGGCTATCAATATGGAAAATACTTTTCATGACCTTTCCCAAGCGGAACATTATGAACCCTTCGAGGGTATTTGCCTTACCGATACTTTCCAATTGAGCGAGAGCGATGCCAACGAGAAATTGTTCTCCAAAATGTTTCCGCAAAATTCCGAAAGGGTATTAAAACAAAAAAAAGCCCCTATTCGCATCATTATGGGCAATCCGCCTTATTCTGTAGGGCAAAAATCGGCCAATGATAATGCACAGAATCAGGAATATCCTATTTTGAATAGCCGTATAGCAGCAACCTATGTTAAAGAATCGAATGCCGGTCTCAAAACGTCACTTTATGATTCCTATATTAAGGCTTTTCGCTGGGCTTCCGACCGCTTGGATAAGGAAACAGGCGGTATTATTTCATTCGTGTCGAATGGCGGCTGGTTGGATGGTAATGCTACTGAGGGTTTCCGAAAATCTTTAGAAAAGGAATTTGACAGTATTTATGTTTTTAATTTACGTGGTAATGCCAGGAGTAGTGGTGAAATGCGAAGAAAAGAGGCCGGTAATGTTTTTAGTGAAGGTTCAAGAACACCCGTTTCCATTACTTTTTTAATTAAAAATCCGAAAGCAAAATCAGAAAAGGCAAAAATTTATTATCACGATATCGGAGACTATCTCAATCGGGAAGAAAAATTGGCAATTATTCAAAAATTTGGAAATGTGGTGCAGACTAAAATGCCTTGGCAGCAGCTGCAACCAAATGAACATGGGGATTGGTTAAACCAAAGGAATGATTCTTTCGATTCGTTTTTACCAATTATTGAAAATGATAAATCTTTTTTTACTTTTAGCTCTTGGGGGGTAAAAACTAATAGGGATGCATGGACTTATAATTCTTCAAAAGTAAATTTGCTTTTAAAAGTAGAATCTACAATTAATTTTTACAATGGACAACGAGAAGAATTCCTTGAAAAGCGTAGAAACGAAAATGATATAAATGTAGAAAGTTTTATAAATACTGACCCACAAAAAATTAGTTAGTCAGCAGATTTAAAAAAGGATTTAGAAAGAAATAGAGAATATATAGTTGATAAAAAATCGATTGTAAATGCTTTGTACAGACCTTTCTTTAAACAAAATTTATATTTTAATAACTCATTAGTTGAACGCCCAGGGCAAAACAAAAAACTATTTCCTAACTCAGAATTACACAATGTTGTTATCTGTGCAACAGGAAAAGGCGCTAGTAAAGATTTTTCAGTTTTGATTACAAATGTTGTCCCAAATTTAGACACACTTGAAAAAGCCCAATGCTTTCCCCTCTACTACTATGAGGAGCGGGCGAAGGAACAGATGAATTTATTTGATCAAAGCGAGGGGCCGGAATATATACAGCGCGATGCGATCAGCGATTTTATTTTGAAGCAGGCAAAGGAGCTCTATGGAAAAAATGTGACGAAGGAGGATATTTTTTATTATGTCTATGGTTTTTTGCATAGTCCCGATTATCGCGAGCGTTTTTCTTCCGATTTGAAGAAGATGTTGCCCCGTCTGCCCCTTGTGGAACAACCAAAGGATTTTTGGGCATTTAGCAATGCAGGTCGCAAACTGGCAGCCTTGCATATCGACTATGAAAAAGTCCCTGCTTACGAAGGATTGAGTATAAGCGGCGGGGATAGTGGTTTTTATAAGGTAGAAAAAATGCGCTTTCCCAAAAAAGACCAAAAAGATAGCATTATCTATAATAGTCAAATCAGCATCAGCAATATTCCTGCCGCCGCCTACGAATATGTAGTAAATGGCAAAAGCGCGATAGAATGGGTGATGGAGCGTTATCAAATCACAACGCACAAGGAAAGTGGTATCAAAAATGACCCCAATGATTGGGCCGATGAACAGGAAAATCCGCGCTATATCTTGGATTTGCTCTGCTCGGTGATAAATGTGAGCGTGCAGACGGTGGAGTTGGTGAAGGGACTGCCGAAGGTGGAGATGGGGTAAGGTTAAAAAAAAGCAGAATTGGATGATTCCGATTCTGCTTTTTTCAATATTATTGGTTGTTTTTGTCTTCGTGAAGCTTTACAAAATTTACTGTAGGTAAAAGAACTGTGTGATAACCTGCATTTAGTGTAAGAGTTGATATAAAGCTTCTAAGGAAAGGATAGGCTATTGCAGGAGCATTTACCTGTGCAAATTGGCCTGTCAGAAACTCATCATTTATATCTTCTGAAGTCAAAAACCAAGAACTGTATTTTACTGAAATTTTAAAATCGCCTTCGTGGATTAAATCTAAATTAAATACTACACAGAAATAGTTTTTGAGCTCTTTGTGTAATAAGATGTGATAATTCAAATTAAAAGTTTTTTTTGCCTCAGATTGAATATCAAGTTTAGGCAAAATTTCTAGTTCTATTTTTTCAGCTTTAAAGCTTTGAAGGTTGAATTGCATTATATTATAGATTTAGGCAGCCATTGCATAGGAAGTATTTCCTGCATTTGGAATGTTTAGAACTTTACTTTCTATGTAATCTTGATAAAGTAGTTCGAATACAAAAGAGTTGATTTCAGGATATGAAATTAATGGTGAATTTGGAAAGTAAACCATTTCAGCAGGAAAATCAGCGATTAAATTAACATTAATACTGTCATACTCATCAATAACATGTTCAAATTCGTCATTTATGGGTTCGAATTCGTATCCTAACATTTCAAATCTTTTTATTAGATCATCCGGATTAAGATTATCAAAGTAAGCATCAATTTGTGCTTTTACATCTGAGAGTTTCATAATATTTTTCCTGTTTTGTGAATTTTAATTTCGTCTAGATCTAAACAATCAACTACATTAAAAACAGCGGCCATTGTAATGTTTGGAATTCGGAATTCTATGTTATTTTTCCTTTCATCTGCAAATTTAACATAAAAATCTCCTTTTACAACATCAATTTTTAAAATCTTGTTTAGTCTAGCGTCATTTAATATATGACCATCCTTAAATCCCCCACTTTTTAATCTTTTTTTTGAGGTTACAATTTTGTCAATATAACGGTCGCGGAGGTAACAATAAACACTCATCCCATCAAAAGTGGTAAGATCAAGAAATGTTTCTTCTGATACTTTAATTTTGGTAGAAACGATTGCGTATTCATCATATTTATTTAATTTTTTTGAGTTATCCCATGCCTGAGCAATAGCCCACTTTTCAGCATTAATGTCTGGAGTAGGAGGTATATTTCCCTGAATGAAAAAATATACACCATCTCCAAGCCAATGGTAGTCACCTGTACTTTCAGTAAAATTATTTGATAGTATTCTACCAGTAAATTTTAAGTCGGTTCCATGAAAAGCATCAAGATTTATTTTTACCATCGGTTACATTTTTCTTTCAAATTTAATTGATTTATTTTTGAAATGCAACTTTTTAAAGATAAGTCCCCAACCTAATTTGCATATTTTAAGTTATTGATAGAACAAACAGCAAAACAAATAATTCCGTTTCATTTTCAAATCCTCAAATCTTCAAATCCTCAAATCACTAAAGATTTTCACCGCCATTCTGCGGCATTTTCTCTACCGGATATTCCAATCTGACATGATAAATAGAACGAAGCAGTTTTTTGAAAACAGCTTTTATGGTGTCCAATTCAGCGAAGGTCAGGTTACTGTCCTGCAGCTGACCATGAGATGTTTTAAAAGTAAAAATGTTATCGACAAGATTATCAATATCCCTTCCGGTCGGATTTTTAAGGCTTTTTGATGCTGCTTCCGCTGAATCTGCCAACATAAGAATTACCTCTTCGCGATTTCTTGGTCTTGGACCAGGATAAGTAAATTCAGCCTCATTGATCGGCTTGTCCGGATTTTCATTTTTGTGCATACGGTAAAAATATTCCACACGAGTGGTACCGTGGTGCGTACTGATAAAATCGATTATAATTGAGGGTAGACCGTATTTTTTAGCCAATTTTACCCCTTCGGATACATGTGAAATAATCATTTTGGCCGATTCCTGATAACTGAGTTCAAGATGTGGATTATTCTGATTCTGATTTTCAATAAAAAATTGAGGATTCAACATTTTACCGATGTCATGATAGAGTGCTCCAACCTTCACCAAAAGGGAGTTCGCACCAATTTCGCTTGCAGCAGCTTCCGCAAGATTGGAGACCTGAAGTGAATGCTGCATTGTACCTGGGGCTTTAAAAGAAAGTTCCCGCAGCAGCGGTTTATTCAAATCGGATAATTCGATCAGTGTAATTTCAGAAATCAGTCCGAAAGCCTTTTCCAATAATGGTATAAACGGATAAGAAAGTAGTGTCAACAGAATATTGAGCCCCAGCCAACCCAAATTTCCAACCTGCAAACCCTGTTCTATCAAGCGGCCATCATCGGCAATTACCGGATAGATAACCCCTTTGTGCATAAGTTCGGTACAAAGAAAACTCAGCATATAGGCAATGCCGATATAAAATACCGATATGAAAAAATCGGTCATATATCGGATCTTTCGATTTGACATAACGGCTACCATACCGGCTATGATCTGAATGATCATGAAATGATAATCGAGTGATAAAACCAAACTTACCAGCAGTATGAGCACCAGATGAGTAAATAATGCCAGTTGTGGTGAAAAAAAGTTCTTGACAATTATAGGAACAATGCAAAATGGTATAAAATAAAGACTTATCAGGGATAAGCTGTGTATACTGAAAGAGAGATAGGAAAACCCCCCGATGAGTGCAAAAATTATATAACCGTAAAATGAACATCAACCAGCAGTCAGAGATTGAGGAGCTTTTCAAACGCATTTCGAAAACGATGGCAAAGAATACTAAGCAAAAGATATCAGATGAAGACCTGAACAAAGTTCGAGCTTATGTTGTTCAGTCGCAGCGTCCTCTCCAAGCAGTTCGCCTGCTTCAGAAGGAACGAGAGGAAAGAGAGATCGACGAAAAGTTCACTGCGCAAAAGGAGGACATTATCTAGAAGGCAAAGCAACTGGACAAAGATGCCAAAGACTTTGTTGAGACATAGAAAAAGATGACTGAAACTGTTCAGTCTGATATCGCGGTCATGGTTAAGAACCAACTTAAGCGAAAAAAGGAAGATGAAAAACTAGCTCAGGCATAAGAAACAGTAAAAGAGCTGAAGGCTAAAATACATCAACTCGAGCAACAAAACAAAGCGAAATAGCTGGAACTAACGGAGCGGAAGTAGCAACTTGAAAGTCATACCAAGTTCAGTGTCTTTTTGAACAAGGTGG
>CAINVS010000221.1 GCA_903854205.1 uncultured Bacteroidota bacterium
AACGATTGAGAACGCTAAAAAGTTGACAGAGAAGAAAAGATATTATACATCGGACTATGGTTTCAAAAATACAGTTGATTACATGAACTGTAAAACCGATACTCTTTTACCTGGTGAAAACTATGCCAAACACGAATTGGCTAACATTATTGAATGGTGGCGGAGTAAAGCTATAAATAGATACGAAACCCTTAGATCCGAGGGTAGGTTGAGGACAGAACTAGAAATCTGGACTTCAGGCAAAGACATTCAAATTATAAGATAACATGGCAAATAAAGATACCGATTTAGCTGAATCCGCTCAAGCACTTTTCTGTGCACTTGTGGACCATGTTGGAATTTCTAATATGGATAAAGTTTTGGATGAGAATTCAAATTATATAAGTTTTAAACAAAATTGGGAAAATAATAAAATAACAAAAAATGTTTCAATCAAGAGTATTTTTGACAAACATATTGTAGCAGGAAAAACATCTTTTGATGAGATAGAAAAGTTTTTAACTTATGGTAAGAGTGCAAAATTAGCAGATTCTTGGTATAAATCCTCCGTATTAATTGCTAAAGAACTTCTTAGGGAAATTGATAAAATTAGTAGGAAGTTTTCATACGTTAAAACTTCTTCATGGCGAAAAATCATTTACGCACATCAAGATAATATTATCATGGATAATATACAAAAATTATTTTCTGAAGCTAATAAAAACCAAAAAAGTATAAAATCGGAAGGATCAAAAGGACAAATTCCTTTTGGTGACATTAATAAATGGTCTCCGGCCGACATATATTTGGCGTCAGATAAAGCTCAAAAAGAAATTCAAGATAGAGTCAACAACAGAAAGGGTTTAACTTTTGTTGGATTAAATGGATTAAATGGTATTGTTTCAAGCCTGATATCGAGTGGAGATTTATTACCATTATCATTAAAGAAAACTGAAGGTCAAGTACATATAGTACCAGTAAATTTTAATAGGTCCGTAGAAGAAAAAGCAATTAATAATGTAACTTATGGTGGAATTAAACCAGAAAAATTCCAAAAATGGATAGACCCCAAAGTTTCAAAACAGAAAGCTGCAGCAAGAGATATTAAAATATTTTTAGATGAAGATAAAAAAGACTTTGTGTTTCTCCGATATGATCCTTCAGGGGATTATGCTGGAGGATTCCGAGGAGAGATTCAAATAAAAGGTATGTCAGCCAGAGCTGGCGGTTTAGGTGAAGGACAAATAATACAGATTTTAAAGTTATGTGAACCTGGTGGTAATTTTGGAACAAAATTTGAAAATGAATTAAAAAAAGCCAAAATAAAACTTGGAAAAGAAAAAAAACCACTTAGAGAGAAATTTATTAAAAGGGGTAAAACTGCCAAAGATAGAGATGAATGGTATGAACCGGAAATAACAAAACTAAGTGCTGAATTGACAAATACAATTTTTCCTTTGTTGTATAAATTTTTATCCAATAAAGATAAAGCGGACGCATTTACACGGTGGGTATTCCAATATGCGAGTTCCCGTCAAATAAACTCCGCCAAATATGTTATAGCAAAATAAGGATTAATTATGGCACTCATAGACTTTGATAAACTAGCAAAAGAATTTGATATGGAGGATGACTTTGGGTTCTCTGCCGTATCGGAAGCGGAATATAACTCGGTCATCAATAAGACAGCCGAAACCGCTGATGATTATAAGACACGCCTGACCGAAGTTGAAAAGATTATTATTCCTTTTCTAACTAAACTTCACTCTACTGGAGATAAAGAATACATATATTGGCCTAATCGTAAACCATTAATCGAGAAGCAAATAGAAAGAATATTGAAATTAACTAGGAATTAATTATGTCAGCAACTGTGATTATACCAACTACTGGTGGTGCACCGGTACATGAAGCAATCAAATCGGTATTGAATCAAACTTATGATACCAAATGTTATATTGTTTGTGATGGTCCGGAATTTGTTTATGCTGTAAAGAACCATATTAAACAATTTGAGAAACATCCAAATTATAAAAACATTGTACTTTGTAATTTGCCTTTGAATGTGGGTGCCAACGGATTTTACGGACACCGTGTCTATGCAGCCTTTACTCACCTTATTGATACCGAATATGTGTTGTATCTCGACCAAGACAATTGGTTGAAACCTAATCATGTTGAATCTTGTATCAATACAATTAAATCAAAAAATCTAGATTGGTGTTACTCACTAA
>CAINVS010000222.1 GCA_903854205.1 uncultured Bacteroidota bacterium
AAAAATCAAATATATTAGAAAAAGATCTTTACCTACACAAATTTCATGATTTTAATTTCGAGTCTATTCAAACAAAAACTTCATTTCTCCCGAAAAAGACCAGTTGAAGGCATTTTTTTTGCCCGGATTTCCCGGAATAGGCACGAGCAGATAGGAATTTGGAATATTGACATTTAGAATGCATTTTCTGTCAAATTCCAGTTGATAATAATTTGACAACTCAGTTACTTTTCCGCCAATAGTTTTTGACAGCATTTTTTCCTGCATATCCGATGGGAACTTAGATTTGCTCACATTTTTCCAAAATAATTCACCCTGTTTTTCGGTCTCTACTTTTTCATAGACCGCAAAGCTGAAACGATGAATAAGACTTGTATCTCTGCTTTTTTTTATGTCTCCGCTTTTTTCTTCGGCAACAGCCAAAATAAGATGGGTTGGATAATAAGTCAAAACCTGTAAATGCAGATTTAATTCATAAAAATCACTGTCAGTAGACCATTTCAAATCTCTAAAAACTACATGCAGTCCTGCATATTCCAGCATTTTTCTACGCTGCAGCTGAATTCCCCTTTCTTCCTTTTCTCCGTTTTCATAGACCAAATAATATTTTCCGGAGAGAATATCATGCTGAAAAGGCTTTGAATCTGAATAAGCAGGCAGTTTAAAATCCCTGCGCATCAAGAGATAAATATCATTGATATTAGCAATATCACGATTTTCTTCATAAGCAATATCGGGTTCCTGAGTACTGAGGGTAATGTTGCCGATATAATTTTCCCAGTTATAATAATAGCCTTTGAAAGTACCGTCTATACGGTTGATTCTGGCCCTGATATATTTGAAAAGGATATTTGGCTCATCCGTTTTCAATTCCATCCATTCTCCCAACTCATGGTATTGACCTGTGACGCGGACTTTTTCTTTGGTCTGAAAATCGACATAAAAACCCTCAATATTACCCAGAGAATCGGTGATCAGTACTGCCTGCATATATTTACCGCCCAAATAAGCATTGTATTGAAGGGGTTTTTGTGCAAATAAACTGCACTTAAAGAGAAGGAACAGTAACAATATTGAAATTCTCATTATTTGTTGTTTTGTTATCATACAATTTAACAGCTTCAATATGCGTCGCTCTTTTGTGAAATGAATCCTGTATTATACCAAAACTTCATCTTTATTCATGACTAATTGAATTGTACCTTTTATACGCTCCTCCAGATAAAGTTTTCGATCCTTCGCCATTCTGTCAATGACCTCCTGAGTACTGTGACGAATTGTAATCAGTTTTAAATCACCGATTACTTCAACATCATATTCAGCGCTCAACTCCGCTATCAGTCCAGATAATTTTCGTTCATCGTGATTCACAACTACAGAAAATGCCAGGGCCGTATTTTGTGTCATATTAACCTTGATGCGATGACGTGCAAAGGCATCAAATAAATTTGAAAAGCGTGCTTCATCTACAAAATAAAAAGATTTAGAACTGATATTCAATAAATCCTGCGCCTGTTTTACTACCAAAACCGGCGGATAATGCCCCGGCTCATCGGCGCAGACGACAGTTCCGTTGTTCTCGGGATTGATAAATGATTTTACATAAAGCGGAATATTCTTACTTTGTAATGGCTGCAATGTTTTTGGGTGAATCACCTGAGCACCGTAATAGGTCATTTCAATTGCTTCGCTATAAGAAATAGTATCCAAAAGTTCTACATCTTTGAAAAGGCGCGGATCGCCGTTGAGGACACCCGGTACATCCTTCCAAATTGTCATTGATTCGGCATCGAGACAGTAAGAAAAAATTGCCGCACTGTAGTCTGATCCTTCACGTCCGAGGGTAGTGGTGAAATTTTCGGAAGTAATTCCTAAAAAGCCCTGTGTGATGACGATGCCCTTATCCCTGAGCGAGGGAATTATACGCAAAATGCGTTTTTCGGTTTCTTCCCACTCAATATTTGCATCACGATAAGTATTATCGGTTAAAATACAATCCCTTACGTCAAGCCATTCTGCCGGTATTCCCTGATCATTCAGGTAACTTGCAACTATTTTAGTAGAGAGCAACTCACCCAAAGAAACAATCTGATCGTAGGTCTGATCATAATTTCCGCTTGGGGTTTCTTCCAAAATCCACTCTACATCTACAAACATATCGTTCACTTCAGCAAAAACAGGATGATTTTCATCTGCAAAAAGCGCTGTCATCATATTGATATGGTTCTGTTTTACCAATTCCAAAGCATCGTAGGCCTTGCCGCTGTTCGCCAGATATTCATTGACAACGAGCTCAAGGGCATTTGTTGACTTTCCGGTAGCAGAAATTATTACAACCGGATTTTCTGAT
>CAINVS010000223.1 GCA_903854205.1 uncultured Bacteroidota bacterium
TAGATGAGTATAGTCACTTAGCCTATAATAATCTAGCTTATTTGCTTTGGATGCATTTTGATGAATTTGAATTTGCAAAACAAAATATTAACATAGCCTTGCAAATGAAACCTAATGACGGATTGTATTGGCATACCCTGGCCGAAGTGGAATGGTACGGTTTCAAAAATAAAGAAAATGCTTTGGCCGCTTTGTATAAAGGCAAAGAAGTACAAAAATCCTATAAAGGTGGAGATGAGTTGATTAAGGAACTGGAAGCTAAATGATGTGGTGATCCCGTCTTGGGTCGGGACAAGTTGTGCGGATTTGATGAAATTATTAAACAATGTAAACTTTTTTAGGACGAGACATTTTAAAACACACTTTTTTACTTACACACTTAGAGGGATAGAGTCGATTGGGTGGATTTCAACTTTCAACTTTCCTCTTTCCTCTTTTAACTTTTACCTCCCATGTGGTCACAAGAAGAACTCGATAAAATACAAAAACTCCTGCTCAGCGAGGACGAAGACAATCAATTGCTGGCAATGGAATTACTGAATCAGGTGGAAAATAGGGATGAATTTATCCCAATTTTGTCCTTTCTACTCATTGCTGACAGCAATCGGCCCGAGGTGGAATATGCTGCCGAGGAAATATTGATGAACACAGATGAGACATTAAACAGTTATTGGAAAAAAGTATGTGAAGTATTTGATCCATATGTAGATTATACTGAAAAAGATCAAATGGCATTTGATAATTTAGAAAAACACATAGCGCTATTTGACAGTTTTTTGGAACAGGCGCCACGTTTTTCAAAAGTTTATCAGAAGCTTGGCAAAGAATTGATAAAACGATTATCCAAGCCGGAAAAAGGCTTAGAATTTATTCGCAAAGCAGCGGATGCAAATCCCAATGATTTTCAGGCCAATTTCGATTATGCCTTTCAATTGGCTGAAAAAAAAGAACATGCTGATACGATCATTAAACATTATATGAACTGTTTGAATGTAAACAATTCTTTTTTTGAAATCTATCATAACCTGGGCAAGACATATGTCCTGAAAAGGGATATAAAAAAAGCGGTTGAAGTGTTTAGACTCTGCCTGGCCAAATTCCCCCAAAAATGGGAGACAATGATCGAACTCTCCCTATCCTTAAAAGAACTGGGAGATAAAGATGAGGCAAGATCGCTATTGGAACAGGCTTTAGCACTGAATCCCGAAAGTCATTTGGCCCATAATAACATGTCCTTTTTGCTTTGGAGCGAATATGGGGAACATGATCTGGCTCTGAATCATATTAAAAGAGCACTTGAAATCTTGCCTAAGAAAGGTATCTATTGGCATACTGAAGCAGAGGTGCACTGGTATGGTTTCAAAAACAAGGAAAAAGCATTGGAAGCGCTCTACCAAGGCAAAAAAGCTGATAATAATTATAAAGGCGGAGATTCGATGATTAGAGAATTGGAAAAATAATGTGCGAATTAGAGGATCCCGTCTTGGGTCGGGACAAGTTGTGCGGATTTGATGAATTTATTAAACAATGTAAACTTTTTTTAGGACAAGACATTTTAAAACACACTTTTTTACTTAAACACTTAGAGGGATAGAGTCGAGACA
>CAINVS010000224.1 GCA_903854205.1 uncultured Bacteroidota bacterium
AAATCTGATGTTTATTAACTAATTGTATCCAAAGGAAGCAAAATGTTATTCAAGGATAATCAAATTAATAAGTAATATATTATTCCAACTATTATTTTGAATAACTTAGCAGCAAATTGAAAAAGGATGAAAAAATTATTGATCTATAGCTGTTGTTTACTCTGTTTTTCGGCAGCCTGCCAAAATGCACCTTTAATAGAATCTGTGAGAATTGAAAAAAAAGATACAATTGTTCCTGTTAAAACAGATGCCGGCATTGTATTAGCATCTGAGCAACAGGCCTATCCGCTCAGTGTTCAGAAACTGATAAAAGCCTATCCCGGACATTTTTCAGGTTTTGAAGACAATCACCTGATTTGGAAAGACGGGACTAAAATGCTTTGGGATGATGCACGAAAAGATAAAACATTTTCACAATTGATCAATGAATCGGATTTGGAAGATCAGCTGACGAGTATGGCCTATCCCAAAGGGAAAGATGCCCCAAAACCCAAGCAGAAAGAGGATCCGGGCCGAGTGCGTTACGAACCTTTTTTTAAAAAAATGTATGGTGCTTCAGCGGAGGCTGTCAAAAAAAATCTGACAACTATAGTGTGGTTGTCCAAAACAATGAATCTGAAATTGCAGGTGACAACAGTGAATGATATTCACAAAAAAATGCAGGAGATATCGAACCGATTGGATACCATGCCGCAGCTGCATAAATACCTGAAAAATCCCGGAGGCACTTTTATGTGGCGAAAAATTGCAGGCACCGACCGATTGAGTATGCACAGTTTTGGTATGACTATCGATGTCAATGTCGAGTTTTCCGATTATTGGCGTTGGGCTATCAAAGAAGAAGAGGGTGATGGAACAAGAATCATAGAATACAAAAACCGCATTCCGTTGGAATTAGTTGAAATCTTCGAATCATACGGTTTTATCTGGGGTGGCAAATGGTATCATTATGATACCATGCACTTTGAATACCGACCTGAACTATTAACCGATTAGAACAAGGTATTATTAAACAGGGTCCGATAAAAATTGACACCAAGAAGGTATTGCTTCAGCGAAAGTCTGTGGTCAATGCCGCTGTTCAGTCGTTCTGTTTCTGCCATATCGAAAGACCAGGGGCGAAAATTATAAAGGGCAGGGGAGAGTCCTACAAAATAGCGCAGCATCCCCGGTTTCGGGTCTATGCCCGGAATAACCAGAACTTCACCTATTCCCTGTCTGATACTGGATTGAATAGCCTCATAGGCATATCCGCCCTGATTGGAAATGTTTCTAATGTTTGTTTTTTCGTTATTCCATTCTACCAACTCTTTGTCAAATTCAGATTTGATCAATTTTTTAAATTGAGCGGTATCTGTATCAGGTGGAATAAGCCATCGCAAAGTAGCATCTGAGCCTTTCAGTTCTCTGATTTCAAATTCAGGAAAAAGCATTTTCCCCAATAATTCATCCGAATAAAGTCTTGAAGCAATCAGACTGCTAAAAAAATAACGGTTGCTAAGGATCCATTTGTCCCCGAAGGGAAGCTCTGGTGTCAAAGTGCCAATCAGCTGTTTGCCTGCTTTTCCGTTCCAATTAACGGACATTTTTTTTGCGCTCAGCTTTTCCAATTTCTGTTTCAGCTGTTCAGCGCCATAGCCGCGAATATTGGCAGCAAGTTCAAATCTTTCGGCACAACCGATCATTGCAATCTGTTTAGAAAGACCCAAACAGACTCCATCACTGATATAACTTTCTGCGCCAAGAATAAACTCAAATTCCAAACCTTCGTTTTTTAACAGTTCGGCCAACTGTTCAGCGCTTTTATTGTTATTGTCCGATTCATTGATGAGGGCCAGATAAAGGGAGCGTTGGGGCATTTTTCCATCGGTCTGCCCAAGCTCCAGGGCCTCCAAAATGGCCATTGCAGCAGATTTTCCTTCCATAGTGCCGGCGCCCCAGATAAAGCCGTTTTCCGATTTTCCCATAAAGGGATTGAATTTCCATTGCGGTATTTTCTTTAGGTCCGGATCCTGTACATCAATTCGGGCAATCAGCAGAATAGGTTTCAATCGGTTGTCACGACCTGTCCAACGGTAAAGGATTGAGTTTTTTCCAAAAACCCGCAATCTAACTGAGGGATCTTGGTGGAAATTTGGGAAGGCCTCTTTTAGAAATTCGGGAAAACTGTTTACAGCTGCCCTGAATATAGAATCGGAAGGATTGGAGACAAGGGGAATGCGTAATGCGGCAGACAGACGGGCAATTGCTAACGTATCATTTAAGGCCATTCGTTTGGATGGTCTTATCTGCAGTTGTCTGGAAAAGCTGGTAAAAGTATTGTATAAAGTAATTATTCCAAAAACAGTCAGAAGAAAGGTTATCAGCAGTAATATCAGTTTTCGCATTATTCGGAGTATTAACTATTTCCAAAGATAAGCAGAGTTCTCAATATTTTACGCTTTAAAACAACAAAAGCCGCTAAATGCGGCTTTTGTTGTATAAAAATATATTTCTAATTTGTTTTGACAAAGGTTTTGCTGATTCTTTCGCCATTAGGAGAAATGACAGAGAAGTGATACATACCTGCAGGCAAATCTTCAACACTAATACTATTTGTACCTTTTTCTAGATTTCCTGACCAAATAACTCTACCTGTAACATCAAAAGCCTGAGCCTTGATAATTGCTTCTTCCGTATTCAACTGAATATTTAAGATACTGCTGGCAGGATTGGGGAAGAGGTTAAAATCGAAAAGACCAGATGCATCTTCAAACTGTGCTGTTTCTTCTTTAGGAGTTACAACTGTTTCCATTTGGGCTTCGCGCAGTGTTGTGCTGCTGGTTGTAGCTCTTAGTGTATAACATCCAGACGTTGAGAAGGCGCCATTGTAACCTATTACTCTGATGTAGTAGGTAGCAACCGGCGCAGCATTGTAGGTTACTGTTTCAGAAGTAGTGCCACCGTTAGCTGAACTGTAAAGTAATGTACCTGCACTATTGTATAGTCCAAGGTCATAATCGGCAGGAAGACCCGTTAGCGTCACTCTGATATTTCTTGCAGTGCTGGTATTGGTAAATTTAAACCAGTCAATGTCAGTACTTGTATTTATAAGCGCTGTAATATTGGTATTTACAGAGATTGTTTTAGCCGTAGCAAGTGTATTGTTCGACTCGTAAGTATCTGAGCAAGTTGTCGCAGCAAGCGTTGTAAAATTGGCACCGGCAACATAAGCACTTGAAGATGTAGAGCAGTTGGTTTTTACCTGCCAGTTATATACAGTTGAAGCGACAAGTCCAGTAACTGAGGCAGTTGTTCCGGTTACAGTGTATGATGTCCAAGTAGTTGAAGCAGATGTTTTAATTTGCAGTGTGTAGTTTGTTGCACCGCTAGCAGCTGTCCAAGACAAGGTGACTCCAGAAGAAGTAACAGCACTTGCGATCAGGGATGCAGGTGTGCTACAGGTTGTTGTTGTAGAAGTTGTCAGGTTTACTGTATAGTCTTCAACTTCACCGTAATTTAAAACAGTACATGGTCCGCTTATCGCAGCATCACTCATGACAATGCGCATTCTGGTAGTACCGGTAATTGCAGTAGTTGGAACAGTGAACGTGCCGTTTACGGCCGCAGATACAGCTGCCGATGTAAATACGTTTTCGCCAACATCGTCAAAATCTTTATCGCCATTGTAGTCGATATAAACTTTGAAATATTCGCTGTAAACAGATCCGGCATAACCTGGGGTTAAGGTAATAGTTGACGAAGCGCCTTTTGTAAGATTTGTGCTAACAGTTGTAAAATTACCGTAACCGCCTGTGCTTGCAGTTGTTGTGTTGTTAATAGTTCCCAATTTTACATTGGAAATCCATTCCAAACTACTGTTTGTGGCATTGGATGCGCAATATGTTGGCGTTGTAGTGCCTGGAGCAGAACAGCCCAAAGAGCTGAGTAAACCTACTCTTGCTCCGCCTGTGGCAAATAGCGCCTGCATACGTGTTTTTTGACCTAATGTGAATAGATTCATACAGGCATCGTCTGAATAATCCATATAGTTCTGAACCATATTGACATTGCCGCAGGAAACTCTGCCTGTTGCACAGCCATAATTGGCAACATCAGAATCGGGTGTATCAGTTACTAAATCATCTGTACCGCATGGGCCATCTCCCCAAATATGGCGAAGGTTTAACCAGTGACCGACTTCATGAGTGCCAGTGCGACCTTTGTTGAAAGGTGCGACAGCAGTTCCTGTGGTGCCAAAATAATTATAACCTATTACAACACCATCAGTAGCATATGCTCCACCACCGGGGAATTGAGCATAGCCCAAAATTCCACCGCCGATATTACAAACCCAGATATTAAGGTATTTATCTGTAGCCCATGCATCTTTGCCACCCTGACTGCTGTATTTCATAGCATCATTGGTGCCGAAACTTGTAACAGAGGTAGGTGTACGGGTGATACCTGTTGTAGCATTACCGTTGGGGTCGCGGGTGGCCAGGCAGAATTCAACCTCTGAATCTGCTGCCTGACTCCATAATGTGGTTCTGTCTGCATTGGTGCGGCGGAAATCCTGATTCAAAACAGTAATCTGTGATTGAATTTGGGCATCGCTAATATTTTCGGTAGTAGTCCTGTAAAGAACATGAACAACTACAGGAATTCTTACAACTGCACGGGTTTCAGTATTATTGCTGCGCAGAAACTCCTGTGTGTGGGATTCGATATCCCTCATCCGTTGTTCTAATGCTGCATCTTGCTGAATGTTTTGCATGAGCACATCCATTGCACTGCAATTTCTTTGTGCAAAGGCATTATTTGCTCCAAGAAACAGCAGCAAAGCACCTAAAAATAAGTTGGAAAATTGTTTCATAATTAAATTAGCTTGTTAGGAAGGTAATTGTATATTTTCCTAGTGTTAAAACAACATGCAAATTTATACCTTTTAATGCTTTATCAAAATATTATGCTGTTAATTTTAGAATCTATCTCATGTAAGTTTTGTTTAAATGATTGTTTTTGCCTTTTATAAAAAGACGGCCATTGTACTTGTTTTAATATAAAGTTCTGAAATGTAAAATATAATAGAATTTTATACTGATTGGCCTTAGTGAAAAGTTGTTTCCGAAATTATGTATTGTTTTATACTTTAATTTTGTTTAATTTGAATTCGCTTTATTTTAATATTGATTTTTAAATAAATTGCACTATTATTTATTTGATATTTGGGTATATTCCTACAATGTTTTCGAATTAGCATTTAAATTATTCTAATTGTTTACATGTGTTAAATTGTGTTAAGATTTAGCCAAAACAAAAAAGAGGCCCAAATTGAGCCTCTTTATAAAATTTATCTTAGTGTAAAATACCAAAACTGAGTTGTGCCTAATAATTTATCAGCTTTTAATGTTTAGCAGATATTCACTTTTTGGTATTTCCTTTTTGTTTTCATTGTCTTCCTTTTTAATATTTTCCTTCGATAGCTTTTCCTTTGAAGTATTTTTCAACTGCCCAAAGTTGATTTGTATTTTTTTAATTTCAAACATATTTATAGAATTTTAAGGCTTGTTAATTTGATTTAAAAAATCGTCAAGTTCTAGTGCTTTTTTAGTGCCGACCAGAATTTTTTTGCCATTGTTAAGCTCGAGCTGCAGCCCCTTATTTCCGCCTCCCAAACTGTATGCCATGCCTTTGTTGCCAAAGCCGTAACGGATTCCCCAGCCGCCGTATTCCATTAGTGGTTTGTAATCTCTGATATAGGCTTTTTCAATGTTTTTCCAGGAAATTCTTCTGCGGCCAAGAGGAGAGATAATGACTTCGATACCCTGGTTGTCTATTTTTGTGATCTGTTTCATAAAGATAAACAGCAGTAAAAAAAGTACAGGAATCATTGAGAAAAGGATAAGGACAACATCAGGGGCAGGTTTGGTGCCAAATGGCTGCCCCATAAAAATCTGTTGAACTATACCCCATACGGAAAGTCCCAATATACCAAGCAGTAAAATAAAAATAACAGGGTTTCGAAATTTTTGTGTTTCTGAAAAAGTATTGACAGGCATTTTATTATGAATTTAAAATATGATGGAATTACTGTTGCAATTCATTAGACAATTTAGTGTTTGTTTCTTATGTGCAGCCTACCGCTGCTCATTGTTTTACTGCTTTCAATATGGTACAGATAAATTCCTTCTGTAAGTTGTGGAATCTCAATTAAAAGCCCATTCGTTGCAGCTTCCAAACGAAGATCTTTGATCAGCTTGCCATTGATATCGAAAAGTCTGAAAAGGAATGGTCCTTCAATCCCGTTGATGCTGATATACTGCCCTGATTGAACCGGATTCGGATAAACCGCCGTAGCGGAATTTATTTCCTGAGCATTGATTGAAGTTACCGCATTGTCGGCTGTCATCCAAAACTGTCCCGAACGGTCAATGCCGCAGTCTGTACCGGGAAATTGAACATAAGAATTGGCCGCAGCAGTGCCAAAACAGGCTGTCGACCATTGGTTTTTAAAAGCATTTTCACTGTTTCTGAAATATATTTCAGAAAGGGCAGGATTGTTCTGGACGGCAGTCGGAATCGTATTTCTGTAGGGGTAGAGCCAAATACTGTCAATAACCGGATTCTGATTCGTCCCATAATTGTTAATGATCCAATAATTATTATAACCTGTGAAATTTGCCGCAGGCATAGTGTCGGGCGCAAGATTAATCTGTGTGACCACAATTTCTCCGTTAGGATGTCCTCCCGTGCCAAATTGAATGTCCATTCCGACAAAATTCAGGTTTTGTCGACCGCTAACACTAACAAAGCTGCCCTGACTTCTTCCGCCGCCTACAGGAGCAGTTGATCTGCTGAGCGTTGCGCCATTTGCCAGTTGTGCATGACTTATTCCTGCATTGTCTGTAATCGTGGAATTCAAGTTTTCATTGAACTGATAATAAGCCAGTATATTTCCGATAACATTAGGATCTTCCTTGGTCAGGTGGCGCAAAATTCTGATATCGTATTCTGTCAATGCCCTGTCCCAGATACAGACTTCATCAATCTGCCCATTAAAATTTCTATCAGACCATGCTCTATAACTCCCTATTTTGAAACTGCTCAATTCTGCCGGACTAAGATTGATACTCTGACTTGCTGCCTTACCGTTAACAAAAAGGGTCATTGAATTTCCATTGGCAACCATTGCCACATGTGACCATTCATCTGCCGGAACAATCAAATTGCTGTTCCACCACCATTGACCGCCCGGCCAGTGATACCCAAGTGTATTGTTTCCGCCTCGGAAGTTGATTCCCGCAGCATTAGTGCCATCGTTGATCACAATGCCGGTATAGTCGTTCTGAATGCCGTTTGGTTTTACCCAAGCTGTAATTGTTAAAATATTGGTTGTCAATTCAAAGGATGCTGTTTGTGCAAAGTCATCGCTGTCATTGCATTGAAGGGCTAGGCCGGGAATTGTATCGGGACTGCAGGCCGGAATTACAGTCACCATATTTGCAATCGTTTTACTGCTTGTACGGCCATTGCCGTCTGTGATGTTGAGTGTAACGGAATAAGAACCGGCTGCGCCAAAAACAACTGTTGGGTTGCGGACGCTTGTACTGCTCATGTATTGCGGTGCGGGACTAATAGACCAGCTCCAGCTGCTTCCGCTATGTTCCACAATGGAATAACAATCGAATTTTACTGTGTCTCTTGCACAGTAAATGGTATCGCTTTTTGTGAGCGCTTGGGCGATAGGGCGTACTTCTGCTGCCAATTCAGCTTCCCAAATACCTCTGCCAAAGGAACCCAAACGAAGCTTGGCGTCACGGAAAAAGGGTTGCATCTCGTTGGTATTGATAATAAACGGCAATCCGTTACTCATATTTGTCCAATCGCTCAATGCGGCATTCCAATAAAATACGCCATAATAGGTGGCTGCATAAATGATATCGTTGGTTGGAGCAGGCTGATAAATTAAATCGCGAATTTCTTCTCCGTTAATGTTTGCGGTTGACATATTTTGCCAACTTGCACCGCCATCGATGGTTCTGTACACCTTTTGGCCGCTGTTTCCATAAGTGTTCCCGACCCATAACTCGTTGGCATTGGCCGGATTTACAGCCAACTGTATTTCGCGACGATAGGTAGCAGGAAGATCGGGAAGTTTTGTCCAATTCAATCCTCCGTCAATCGTTTTATGAATCTCACCTTTCGTGGAATTGCTGTTTGCATTATTGAATACGGAAACATAGATAACATTAGGATTACTGCGCGATTGCTCAATTTCCATAGTTGTTGCATTGCTGCCAAAGCTGTGGAGTGCGTTGAAATTTACACCGCCATCAGTCGATTTCCAAAACTGATTATTTTTACCCAAATACATAATCTCGGAATAACGGCAGTCAAAGACCAACTCACTTCTGCGAAGGGTATAGCCTTCATTTGGATAAAGTCCCAAGGCCGGCAGATAATTGACAGCATCTGTCAGGTTTACAGGCAGAAGAGGAGAGGAGCCAAGGTCTGAGAAATAAGTATGACGGTTGTTTAGCGGATTTACATAGCCGGTTCCCTGTTCTGCCGCACCAAGAAAGAGCGACTGCCCCAATCCGTAATTTGGCATAAACAAGGCTGCATCGCCATTGTGGTAACGGCCGCCTACCAAAATATCTTCATTCCAACCGGAGCCCAACCGCCAATAGTCGGAACCGTGAATACCTCTTTTTCTGGATTGGAAACTGGCAAGTTCGTTGGTCGAAAGTTCCAAACCGCCATCTGTGGCAATCCAAATTTCATTGCCGTTTACATCAATGTCCTGATGATCGGCATGCGGATGCGGGTCTATCTGCTGAAAAGTTCTTCCGCTGTCGGCGCTTGTCCATAGGAAAATTGCGCCAACCCAAATTTTTGCCGGATTTATATCTGAAACTTCAAGGTCGAAATTGTAAAATCCCTGATGATAACCATCGGAATAGCCTATCATATAAGGATTGGCAGTTGTATAAGGACCACCAATAAAGCCGGAAGGATTGCTCCAGTTATCGCCAGCATTATCACTTCGGTAAAGGCCGATCCAGCCTTGGTCGCCGGTTTTGCTTTCACCTATCAGCGCAACATAAACCATTTCCGGAGCTGCAGGACTCAGCGCAATTTTTCCGCCAATCGACGAGGCCTGAGCCAAAACAGCGGGCGTATAGTAACCATTGTTTTTTATATTCCAAGTTGTGCCGCCGTCATCGGATCGGAACAGCTCATCAATTTTTAAAGTCGGATTGTTTTTTAATAAATATAGGGTATCAGTACTTCCCGGTTTGAAGTCAATGTCCCAACAATCAGCAGTAAACTGCGTTGACCAATTTGTTCCGGCATTGGTTGATTTTATTAAGCCCGGGTCACCAACTGCAAAGATTTTCTGAGTATTTGTAGGATCAATTCGGAATTCATAAATATCGCCACCCGCATTGTATATTTCCAACCAGTTTTGGCCGCCGTCAGTGGTTTTGAAGATTCTGTTATTACTTGAAAAATAGACGATATCAGCATTTATGGGATCAATTTCAATAGCTGTAACTGTGTTTACGGCCATTCCGGCGCTGACGTAAGACCAGTTCAATCCACGGTCAATAGATTTAAAAACACCACCGCTTTCTGTACCTGCAAATAGGATGTCTCCATTACTGTTAGCCTGTGCCACCGTGTAAACATTCACCTGAGTGGAACGGGTATTTCCGGTTGAAATGGAATAGGTTTCAAATGGACCTAAACAGCTCCAGCTGCTAAAAGTATTGCGGTTTTGCTGATTTTGTTGCCAAAGTATGAAACGGGCACGGTTATTTCTGTCCTCTTCTGCTGAAGAAATTGGACGGATATATCCGTTTTGATCCAATTTTTGCGCAACCTGTCTGCGCCAATGACGGTAGTTTTGGCTGTGTACCGATTTTGAAAAACTGTTGGTCTGGAAATGTAACTGGTAGAGTGAATCTACTTTGTAGACATTTGGGTCAGCGGCATACATTTCAGCTGCCCATGTAGGCATTTCGGCATTTGGAATAAGCGGAACTTTAAAGTAAGCGCTGTTATTTTGTGCAAAGAGCTGCTGAAATAAAAACAAACTGCAACAGATCAAAAAAGTGTTTTTCATATTGGGAGGCTTTATGTAACGAGTATCTCTTTCGAAAACCAAGCACAAAATAATAAAATTTGAACTTAAGGGCCTTGTTTATTGGCTATCTCTGAAGTAATTTTAAAAATTCATTAAAAAAATATAGAAAAAAGTTGCAAATATTCCCCTTTGCCCTATATTTGCGGAACGATAAAATAAAATATGCTGTTGAAAGAACAGCAATATTAGAAGGGGGGTTAGCTCAGTTGGCTAGAGCGTCCCGATGTATCGGGAAGGTCATCGGTTTGAGTTAATCAGTTATAAAGTTTTTTTTCAAGGGGGGTTAGCTCAGTTGGCTAGAGCGTCCC
>CAINVS010000225.1 GCA_903854205.1 uncultured Bacteroidota bacterium
ATTGAATTATAACTGTAGCGCAGCACAAATATTTTATTACTACAACATCAAAAAAACACATTATTAACCATAATTGATAGGTTGTCAAATGATTAAAAACCTTAGAACAAAGTTTAATTTATTGCCTGGGATTTTATTTTTTATTTTAAATTATTCTTTAAGTGCTCAAGATTTATTTTCTGTAAATGCTGAAAGACATAACTTAGAGCGAGAAGGGATGATTTCGCTGACTGCCTGGGCTTCCATAAATATAACAGGAGGAACAGCAGGATATTTCTTATCCAAAAATCCGGAATGGAAATATTTTCATGAAATGAACGTATTTTGGAATACGGTAAATCTTGGACTTGGAATAGCAGCACTGGCAAGGCTTCCCAAAGAAAAACCTGATCTCAGTTGGGGTCTAGAAAAGTCGAGAAAATCGCAGCGAAAGCTTGAAAAAATATTTTTGATAAATACCGGATTAGACCTTGTTTATATGGGGGCAGGTTTATCAATGTCCCTTTTGACCGATGGTATTAAAAATCGTGACAGAATGAAAGGATATGGCAATGCACTCCTGCTGCAGGGTACTTATCTTTTCTTATTTGACGGGATAGAATTTTTTCTGCATCGAAACAATGGCTGGCGGCTTTTTGAAAAAACAGAAATCTCTGTCCGACCTTCCGGTCTTGGACTGGGGCTTTATCTTGGGCTCAGATAAATCTATGGGGAGTTCTATAAATTGCTATTTTGCCGTTGGCCTTCAATTTTAAACTGTTCATCCCGAAATAATCGGGACTGCGCTTTTAAAATCTTGTCCGCCTAAAAATAGCTAATAAATAGAACTCCTTATTTCATCAATATCAATTGACTGTCAATATTTGCAGTGACATGATGTTTAACAGAGGGCTCAATCATGATATAATCTCCCGGATGTAGTATTATCTTCAAAAGCTGTTCGTTTTTAAAAACAGCTTCCCCTGAAATACAGATCATACAGGCGGGTACTTTTGTAATATGTACTTTTAGTGATTCGCCTGCAGAAATTTTAAGAGAAACAACACTTCCTTCCCCTTTAAAAATTGAAAGTGCAGAGACTGATCTGCCTGCTAAATGAAGATTTTTCAGATTCATATTTTATTGTTTAAATCGGTATTGGAAAGATAAACTATTTTCTCAGAAAAGGTGGATTTGAGTTCAAAATATGGGCATGTACAGGACAGCTTTCAATATGTGAACCTGGCAGATATCCGGTACTCATCAAAAACTCATTGACGATTTCACCGCCGGTGAATTTGAAAGTTTTTTTGAATATTTTCACCCATTCTTCTTTTGTTTTTGGATGATTATGGTCGATCCAGGCTTTGAAAGAACCAAATTCCTTTCTCAGTTCCAAAATAGTTTTGGCATTTTCAATTGCGGCATTTATTTTTAACTTATTGCGAATAATACCCGCATCATCCATCAGCCTTTCTCTGTCATTTTGTGAAAAAGCAGCGATTGTTTCAATATCAAAATCAGCATAGGCCTTTCTGAATGATTCCTGCTTTTTTAGGATTGTAGTCCAACTTAGTCCGGCCTGATTGATTTCCAAAATGAGTCTTCCGAATAATTCATTGTCATCTTCGATGGGAAATCCGTATTGCTGATCATGGTAATTGCGATGCAGCTCACTAATGCCTGTGGCGACAAATTCGCAATATGATTTTAGGCTTTGTTTCTGTTCTGTATTGTTAGTCTCCATACATGCTGAATCCGCTGATAAAAAAATGCTGTTTTTCGTTGTAAAAATCGGCAGGGCCAAATTTTACTGTATTTCTGGTTTTCCAGGATTTTGAAAGCGGAAGTTCTTTTTTGAGATTTAGTATAGTCCAACTTGCTTCAGAACAGACCATGTTATCCTCGCCAAAAGTTCCGTAGTTGGTAAAGTTAAACCATTTTACGAAAGCATTTTCGCCTTTTGGCCTAAGATTTTTAGAATGCAGTTCCATAGCCTTTTTCCAAAATTTTTGAGCATCGGCACCGTTTATGGGTTGTGCAAGTCCCGACAAACGGGCAACTTTGGTATCGCGACCAAAATATAATCTTCTGAATTCATCTTCTGTCATAATGGTGGGCCCTGCTCCCAATTGGCAATCGAGGAAATATTTAATCCCATTCACCGTTTTCAGATAGGTGACAGTATGTGATAAATCAGAATTAGCGTTTTCTGATGCCCATTGATCAAAATCCCTGACCAATTCACCAAGTTTATCTCCTTTCAGCGGGGCCAATAAAATTACATCGCCGGGCTGAAGGTCTTTCATTGTTTTTTTAGGCGGATCGGTTACGCCCAAATCGAATTGATTGACAAAATTTTGACACCAATAATTCGGTTGCTCAATTCTTTTTTTGAAACTTGCTTTCTGATATTCCACCCAGTTTTGAGTCTGGTTTTTCATCATATCCTTTTCCTTTTCGAGGTCGGATTTTGTGTTGGGTTTAGCAGGCTTAGACGATTCTTTTTTCTCCCTCTCGGCCAATTTTTGTGCTTTCTCTCTTTCTATCTCCTGTTTTGTCAATTCAATATTCTGAAGAATACTGCTTTTGTCATTTCCGGAAAAATATTTCTCGGCATTTATAAAATGATGCAATGCTTTCCTATAATTTTTTTTTGAGAAAAATTTTATGGCCTTTTGATTCTCATCATTGCATAGCTTGATTATAAAATCTTTATATTGACCATTGTAAAACTCCGGACCTGGCGGGGGAGAAGGATTGTAATAGCCCGTACCGGAGCTGCTGTATCTGTTGATTTTCTGCCCCGTAATCTCTTCCAATTGTCCGATTGCACTTTGTGAAGAAGCGTTTTGCAGGAATAGGAAAATGCAAATAATTGCGAGTAGATTTCTCATGATATATTCAAAGGATTAGAACCTCTGCAAAAATATAAAAAGAAAAGCACCCGAAGTATGATGACGACGGGTGCTCTCCATGATAATTATCATTATCCCAAAATCTAGCGATGGATTTGCTCATAGAATTGTTTTGCTAACTTTCAGTGTGTTAGAAAGTAAAAAAATGCTATTCGCATAACGCTGCCACGGGCTTTTTTTACTTTTGTCTTGATCTCGTCAAAAATGACGAGAACAAAAAATCAAGTCGGAACCAATGCATTTTTGGGGGAATATGATGATTAGATCGATCGAACGTCTTTACAAAACCCCCAAAACCAGAATCGGCCAGACAGTCCTTTAGCCTTATATTGTTAGCACTTTTTTTGAATTTTCAGGCTCTGCCCTGTTTTCAAAAAGGCCGCTTCTATATGCTGGCGCTTCCGACCTCTGAAACGGTGCCTGCGGCTAGTAATTTTTAGTGTTTTATGAGTTCAACGCTAAGTTAGACGGAGCTTTCGGGTTCATAACGAACTCTAATGACGATCTGGGATTAAGTTTCTTTAACTGTATTTTTGGCCAAATTTATCTTCTACCTTTTTCAACAGCGGTTTTATTTCCTGTTCTTTATTTTTGGGATAGATGAGCAGCACATCTTCTTCGTCGATTACGATATAGTCATTCAAATCGCCCAATATAATGAGCTTTTCAGGATTTGAGCTTCTTACGAGACAGTTTTCCGATTCATGTAAGATGACCTTTTCATTGTTCTCCGCCAAAACGGCATTCTGTCTGTTGTCTTTTTCTGAAATCTCATGCAGGGCACCCCAGGTACCAATATCGGACCAACCAATATCGGCGGGAAGGGTATAGATATTGTCCGCCTTTTCCATAATGGCATAGTCCACTGAAATAGCTTCCACCGTAGGGTAAAGTTTATCAATCACTGTCCTTTCTTCGGCTTTATTCAAATGATGTGCAATACTGTCAAACTGACGATACATATCGGGCTGAAAATTGCGGAAAGCCTCCAAAAGAGTTTCTGTATTCCAGAGAAAAATACCGGCATTCCAGAGATGTTCGCCACCTGCCAAAAAAGTTTCCGCTGTTTTTAAATCGGGTTTTTCGGTAAACTGCTTTACAGTAAAAATGCCGTTTTCGCCATCTGCTTTTTCAAAATTGATATAACCATAACCTGTGTTCGGATTGGTAGGTCTGATGCCAAGTGTCAGCAGGGCTTTATTTTGGGATACAAATTCCAAGCCCTGTTCTATTTTTCTGAGAAATTCTTCTTCTTTTAGAATCAGGTGGTCTGAAGGCGCCACAACAAAACTGGCATTGGGATCCAGTTCCCTGATTTTAAATGCAGCATAAGCCACACAGGGAGCGGTATTTTGGCGGGAAGGTTCACAGAGAATCTGAGCTTCGCTCAATTCGGGAAGCTCTTCTTCCACTATATTTTTATAATCTGCATGTGTAACAACCAGAATATTGGAAGCAGGCACCAGATTCAGGAATCGCTCAAAAGTTAGTCGGATCAGCGATTTACCAAGGCCAAGAATATCCAAAAACTGTTTTGGGCGGGCTGTGCGGCTAGCCGGCCAAAAACGGCTGCCAATACCGCCGGCCATAATAACTACGTAATTCATGTATTGATTTTTTACAAATAGGATTAACTGGGAAAAACTTAAATTTCACTATTCGTAACAAGTTCTGAATCCTCTTCAGGAGTTCCAAAAATTGACTGAAGTCCGATTAGACTCTCATTCATACTTGAATCGAAATAATTTTTAAGAAAATATGCCTGATAGCGGGAAACCGGATTAAAGTTTTTAGGCATAATCAGTTCCGAACGCCAGGCAACCTGAGTGTAGGAGGGCATTGTAGTTTCCAAAACAATGATGCCTCGAACCACAAAGCGCCCTTCTTCCAATTCAAGTTTATACTCAAGCAGATGATTGGCTTCCGACTTTGTTATTATCAGTTTCCCGTTTATCTGATTGCCTTTCCAGTTCTGAACAGCTCCCTGACCGGTCAATGGCCCGAAATATTCCAAAGTTATTCCATTGTCATTGTTCCAGACTGACCAATCCTGCCAACTCTTCAGCGAATTGATAAAAGGGAAGATATCTTCCAATTCGGCATTCACCAATATGGCTTTATCCACTCTCCAGGAATCCGGCAGGAAAAAACCTAGGATGACCACAATCAAAAAAAGTACGCCCAATAAAATTAGCAACCCGAAAATTATAGACATTTATTCAATTTGAAAATTTTAGGATTTGAGTTCATTTTTACAGTAAGGCAGATTGCCGGAAATACCGATAATCTGCCTACTGATGGTATATGTAAATTGGAGTTATTCGCCCCACTTTATATTTTAAATTGTAGAAAGTAACCAATCACAAATAATAACAACTTTGAATGAAGTCTTTTTCATACTGACATCGTTAGAAAGCCTCGCTGAAGGCACCACTTCAGCCTTGTCAGCCTAAAAAATCCTTTCATTTAAAATACATCATTATTTATGATTGGTTACTTAACCTTCTCTTCCACAGTTGCAAATGCTTTTGATAAGATCTCCTCTGTTTGTGTAGCATGCAGTTTTTTGTAACCTGTGGCCGGAGATGCACTCGATTTGCGTGCAATAAGGTCTAGATTAAAATTGCGGTTAAAGGCTAGAACATACTGCCATGCTCCCATGTTGGAAGGCTCTTCCTGTACCCAACAGAATTTAGCATTTGTGTATTTGTTCATAACTGCATCCACCTGTGTTTTAGGGAAAGGATAAAGTTGTTCCAAACGTACGATTGCAATGTCATTACGGCCATCAGCATCTTTTTTCGCCAACAGATCGTAGTAGATTTTGCCTGAACAGAAAAGTACTTTCTTCACATCAGCTGCATTACTAACAGACATATCGTCGTAAAGTTCTTGGAAGCCGCCTTTTGTGAAGTTGCTAAAGTCAGAAACACAGAGTTTGTGGCGGAACAGACTTTTTGGACTCATAACGATGAGCGGCTTGCGGAATGGGCGAGCCAGCTGACGACGGATGAGGTGGAAGAAGTTGGCAGGTGTGGTGCAATTAGCTACTGTCATGTTGTATTCGGCACAGGATTGCAGGAAGCGCTCCATGCGGGCACTTGAGTGTTCCGGACCCTGACCTTCATAGCCATGCGGCAACAGCATTACCAAACCGCTCATGCGGCCCCATTTGCTCTCGGAAGAACTAATGAACTGATCGATCATTGTCTGGGCACCATTGACAAAGTCGCCAAATTGTGCTTCCCAAATAACGAGACTGTCAGGTGTAGCTAATGAATAGCCATATTCAAATCCCAAAACGGCAAATTCAGAAAGCAGAGAGTTGTAGATTCGGAATTTACCCTGTTCCTTGCCCAAGTGATTGAGACGGTTGTACTGTTCGTTGGTTTCAGCATCGTACAAAACGGCATTTCTGTGTGAGAAAGTACCGCGTTTTACGTCCTGACCGCTCATGCGCACATCCTGACCGTCTAAAAGGATAGATCCGTAAGCCAAATGTTCAGCCATTGACCAGTCACATTTTTTCTCGGACATCAGTTTATCAACATTATCCAAAATTCGTTTAAATTTGGGTAACATGGTGAAACCGTCAGGAATTGTCTGCATTTGGCTAAGAATCCCTTCAACAGTTTCCAAAGGGATGTTTGTATCAGGAGAAACCTCGTAGTCTTCGGCAGTAGTTATTTTTTTTAGTTTTTCCCAAGCCAGTTCAGGTTCCTGGAATTTATAAGGCAATGCCTTTTGTTTGATCATGTCGAAACGTTCCTGCAGGAAGCTTTCGAATTCTTTATCGAGTTTTTCAGCCAATGCCGCTTCTATCTCACCGCGGGCAATAAGCTGATTGACATAAATTGAGCGTGGATCCTGATGATTTTTGATCAATTTGTACAATTGCGGTTGTGTGAATTGGGGATCATCACCTTCGTTGTGACCGTGTTTGCGGTAGCAGACCATGTCGATAAATACGTCGGTATTGAATTCCTGACGGTATTCGGCTGCCAGAGAAGAAACAAAGACTACAGCTTCGGGGTCATCACCGTTTACGTGGAAAACCGGAGCCTGAACGACAGATGCAGCACCGGTACAGTAAGTTGAGGAGCGGGCATCTTCAAAATCAGTTGTAAAACCGATCTGATTATTGGTGATGAAGTGGATAGTGCCGCCTGTATAATAACCCTCCAATTGGCTCATCTGAGCTACTTCGTACACAATACCCTGACCAGCAACAGCGGCATCGCCGTGAAGCAGAATGGGTAAAATTTCATCATAATTACTTTTGTAAAGAATATCGGCTTTTGCTCGGGAGAAACCTTCAACTACAGGATTGACTGCTTCGAGGTGTGACGGATTCGGCACCAATTTCAGGTAAACACTCTGACCGGCAGGTGTCAACATTTCGGAAGAATAACCCAAATGATATTTTACGTCGCCATCACCGAAGATCTGTTCCGGCATAACGTCCTGGAATTCATTGAAAATATGTTCATAAGTTTTGCCCATGATATTGGCCAGAACATTCAGTCGACCGCGGTGTGCCATACCCACTACTACTTCTTTCACGCCATGTTCGGCCCCTTTGCAGATTATGGCATCGAGTCCGACAATTGTCGATTCTCCGCCTTCTAGTCCAAAGCGTTTTTGGGCAACATATTTTTTGGCAAGGAAGTTTTCAAAACCGACTGCACCATTGAGTTTTTCCAAAATGCGGCGTTTCTGATCTAGCGTAAGCCCAAAAGATTTTTTTGGTTGCATAGCCTCAATTCGTTCACGAAGCCAAATGTATTTATCGTGATTTTCAATTTGAGCAAACTCAAAGCCAATATTTCCGCTGTAAATTTCCAGCAGGCGATCGCGAATATCAGCCAATGTAGCATTGGGCATATTGATTTCAGCACCTGCGGCAAAACGCTCAATGAGGTCGGCATCGACAAGGCCGAAGTCTTTCAGTTCAAGATTAGGAAAACGGAAACGGCGTTTACGTACTGGATTAGTGGTCGACATGAGGTGTCCACGCTGTCGATAACCGTTAATAAGGTTTAGTACTGCAAGCTCTTTGTAGAGTTTTATATTGCTCATTGACTGTTCTACAGTTCCTCCTGCATCGGCTGCTCCGCTGCTGACGGCAAAATCGAAACCCTGAAAAAATTCTTTCCAACCTTCAGGAACCGTTTCTGGATTTTCCTGAAACTGTTTGTACATGGTATCGATGTAGCCGGGATGTGCATTTGAAATATACGAGTAGCTCATTTTCAGTTGCTTATTTGTTTTGGTATGTAGTGTGTTTATGAAGGAGACCTTTATTGTGCCAATTAAAAAGCAAAATTACAAAATTTAAGTTTTTTGCAAAATTTAATAAGCAGGAATGCTGAAAATTATTTTGTAAAATTTCTTATTTCTCAATATTATAGCTGCAGTTATAGCATATTCTTGAGGCATAATGAAGTGATTTCTCCAAAAAAAGCCCCAAACTTATCAGTTCGGGGCTTTTAGCATTTGATTATTTAATTGTCTGTTTATTTTACAGATAACTGTTTAGCGTATTGCCATAACGATTTTGTATTACATCTTTAAGTTCTTTTCGGGCAAAGAAAATACGGCTTTTTACTGTTCCTAAAGGGAGATCCAACTGTTCGGCAATTTCCTGATATTTATATCCATAATAATGCATGAGGAAGGGTATGCGTATGCTGTCATCCAGGAAGTCTACCATTTTTTGCAATTCTTGCATCAAAATGCCTGATTCTGCATCATTCTGTACAGTTTGTGAAGCAGTTCCCGAATTGAGGTAATATTGATTGTCAGTCGCGTCAAATATAGTATTTGACTTTGCCTTTTTGCGGTAGTTATTGATGAATATGTTACGCATGATAGTAAACAACCAGGCTTTAAGGTTGGTACCGGGGCGAAATTTATCCTGATTGGTAAGGGCGCGGAAAGCGGTTTCTTGAAAAAGATCCTTGGAGTCATCCGGATTCTTAGTCAACTTGTATGCAAAGGCATGAAGCATTCCTGACATTTCGTTGATTTGTCCGCTGAATTCTGCTGTTGACATAGCTATATAATTTTGCTGTTAAAAATCTTGTTTAGAGTTTTGTTGAAGCAAAGATAGGAAATGATTAAACAAAAAACAAGCTTTTGTTTCAAAAAAAATGTAGCTACATATGATATATTTTATCTATAGTGCTATAGATGGATAGTTAAATAAATATAAATCAATTATTTATGAATATTTTAGAATAA
>CAINVS010000226.1 GCA_903854205.1 uncultured Bacteroidota bacterium
ATCAGAAAACTGAGGCCGCAGTCAAGAGCGCGGTCTTAAACAAATTTATCCAAATCGCCGCTCCTGTATCTGTAAAAGTCGCTTGAGGCTACTGGGGTAAGGGGAAAGATGGAAAATCGGGGATCTATGCAACAAAGCCATTGTTGTACAATAAAAACATCATTGTGAGTAGTGGCACTACAGCATGCCTAATGGCTATCATCATCTTACTTGGCATATTTAACTCAGGACAGTTTATCTACTTTCAATTTTAAATTGAATTATGAAACAGATCATACATAATAAAAAAGTTCAAGGAATCCTACTATTTGGGGGGGTCTTTCTCTTGCTTGACTATAGCGCGGGCCATTTATTAGATTGGCTTTATAAAAATTCGAAATCAGGCGTTGCGTATCAGGAAAACTATACCTTCAACAAAACGAATCAAGATATACTAATATTCGGATCTTCTAGGGCGGCATTTCATTTCAAAGCTGACCTCATTGAACAGAATACCGGATTTTCAACATATAACGCTGGTAGAGAAGGAGTGGGGATTTATTATCATTACGCATTGCTATTAGCAACACTCAATCGGTACACCCCCAAAACAATTGTGTTAGATTTAGATTTTAGAGATGTGTATGATCGAGGGGGGAGTTTTTCAGAAGAAGTTTTTCTGGATTTGGCGCCATTTTATCAACACATAACACCTGAGTTTGATAACTATATTACCAGAAAGTGGTATGATGCGATACGCTACCAATCCGGGTTGTTTAGGTACAATAAGAAATTTTTCAATATCCTAACAGCCAATATTATTGACAAAAGTGACATTCATAAAGGATATAGACCTCTAACCGGTGTTTGGGACGGAAAAGAGAAAGTATTGAAAGATGATAATTTCAAAGTCAGCGCCAAGCATATAAACACGATTAATATGTTTATTGAAAAGGCGTTTTCAAATAAAATTAAGTTAATTGTCTGTGTTTCACCAACATTAAAAAAAATCCCCTCCGAATTTTTCAACTTTGTGAATCAATTGAAATCAAATAAGCGCTTGTTGGTGTTGGATGTATCGAATGACACACAATTTACAAATGAGAAAGCATTTTTTTATGATACCGAACATTTAAATGACACGGGAGCAACTGCATTTTCAAATTATATTTCCACGCGAATCAAGGAGTTCGTCAAAGAATAATTATTATGAATACCATCTACCGAATTTATTATGCCCTACCCAATTTCGAGCAGTATGGCTTGGGTGGTAAAATTTTCAACAAGCTATTAGAGTTAATTCTGAAACGAATTTTTGATGCTTTTGTTCCCGCATATTTCAGGCGCACTCAGAAAAAACAAGGAAGTGGGTTGAATCTTATCCCCCGGGAGAAGCGGTATATTATTTCATTTACTTCATTCCCGGCAAGAATAGATGAAGTTTGGATAGCCGCTGAATGTATGCTTCGCCAGACATTTAAACCTGATATGATCATTCTATGGTTGTCAAAACAACAATTTGAAGGTAAAATATTACCCGAAAGCCTATTGAGTCTAAAGAGCCGGGGGCTGACGATAGAATTCTGTGAAGATGACTTAAAGGCACATAAAAAGTATTATTATGCTATGCAAGCATTTCCAAAAGATCATATAATTACACTTGATGACGACCTTTATTATGATGAAAAAACTCTTGAGCACGTAGTTAAGCTCCATACTAAGTATCCTAATTTAATTGCTGCTAACAGAGCGCATAAGATTGTAATAACTAATGAAGGAATAGCTAAATACAAAAAGTGGGAGAGACGAACTACCGATTCTATTCCTTCACATCTGATTTTTTCAACGGGCGGTGGCGGTACATTGTACCCACCAGGCGCACTAAATGCTACAGCATTTGATATCGCACTGATTAAATCGTTATGTTACCAAGCGGACGATGTGTGGCTGAAAGTAATGGCTATTTTGAGCGATAAAAAAGTCATTACAAATACACACTACAGTAAAAATATTATTTCCATCAGTAAAACGCAACATGAAAAACTGGTCACCCATAATGTTAAGAGCGGTGGCAATGACGAGCAACTGGAGAATCTTTGTGCCTATTTTAAGATTGATTTACGCAAGTATGCTAACTAGGTCAAGTTAGTAATGAATTAGGATATGAAAAAGTTAGTCGTAGGAGTAACGGCACCAGGAAGCGTTATGCTGTTGGAAGGCCAACTCAAATACTTTACATTACTTGGTTATCAAACTTACCTGATAACGCAAGAAGACGAAAAAGCCAGACTCTTTTGTGAAAAAGAGGGGTGTATATTCTTGCCTATTACGATTAGGAGAGATATTAGTATTGTCAGTGACCTATCAGCTTTAGTTCAAATTATTCGGCATTTTCATTTTGTCAAGCCCGATATTGTCAATGTAGGCACCTCAAAAATGGGGCTTTTAGGTACAATCGCCGGGTTTCTTACCAGTGTACCATTAAGAATTTATACCGCTCGTGGACTTCGATACGAGACAGAAAAAGGGTTGAAGAGAATAGTGTTGATGGGGGTGTTGAAAATAGTTGGTTTGCTGACGCATCGAATTATTTGTATTAGTGAAGCAATCAGAGTAAAGGCGGTTGGAAATAAGTTATTCCCAGCGCATAAAACAAGGGTTATCCACAAAGGCAGTAGTAATGGGATTGATTTAGAAAAGTTCGCGCCTAAGGCTGAACTCAAATCTGAAATAGAGGAACTTCGCCAAACCTTGGGTCTTGCAGATTCTTTTGTATTCGGGTTCGTAGGGCGGTTAAATGACAGGAAGGGAATAAACGAACTATATGAAGCTTTTATAAAACTTGCCGCCGATTACCCAGTGAAATTACTAATAGTAGGGCCAGTCGAAGTAGGGAATTTAGCAAACAAGCAAATTATTGAAAATATCAAGACCCATCCGTCAATTGTTTATGTTGGCTTTCAATCTAATGTACCCCTGTATTTATCGTTGATGGACGTATTTGTCCTACCTACTTGGAGTGAGGGGTTTGGTAATGTATTTATTCAAGCCGCAGCGATGGGTGTTCCTGTCATTGGAACGCGCGTATCTGGCGTGCAAAATGCTGTTTCTGATGGCTTTAATGGTATGTTAACGAACTTAAAAGATGTCGGAGATTTATATGACAAAATGACTCTTCTTTATACGGATAGCCAAAAAAGAAATGCACTTGCAGCCAATGGCCGGCCGTGGGCTATGAATTTTGACAGGCAAGTGATATGGGAAGGTCAGCATTTAATTTATGAAGAAAAAAATATAAATTATGAGCCAAGTAGAAATTAGGACAATAGCAACAAGTGATAAAGAAGCAGCACTTCTACTATTAAATGAGGTTTTTAGCGATGTTCAACGTTCCAGCTTTACCAGAGGGGACGCTTTTTGGACGTGGAAGTACGAAACCAACGTATTTGGATCTCCTATACTTATAGTGGCCGTCATAGAGGGAAAGATAGTCGGCTTTAGTAATCTGTGGCCTTGGGCATTTAAATATAGAGGCAAAACCTATAAAGGATTGCAACCATGCGATAGTGTTGTTCATAAAGACTATCAAAAATATGGCATATTCTTAAAGATGAGAATGAAAGGGCTACAAATTGCCTCGGAGCAAGGATGCGATGTTATTTTCAACTTCCCAAATCAAAATAGCCTGCCCAGCTATCTTAAAATGGGGTGGAATTACTTAGGCAATCCTACATGGTATATCCATGTTCTTAGCCCAGTTAAAATCTTGATATCTCGATTTGTAAAATCAAAATCTACCCCCATTTCTTTAGCCGCCAAGTATGATCTAGATTGCGAAGCACTAGAAAGATTGAGTTTTAACAATGCGGATTTCAGTAAATATTTTACGACAAATTATGTACCAGGTTATTTTAAATGGAGATACATCGAACATCCATCGCTTAAATATGGAATGATAATTTATGAAAAGGGGCATAAAAGTATAGCGGCCATCTTTACAATTAAACAAAATGGGGGGATTCGCGAGATGATAATTGTGGATATTGTGGGCGACTATTCCAGTTTTGACCATTTGCTGCGATTGATAAAGCAGACAGCAAAAGATTGTAATGTTGATTTTTTTGCCCTGTTTAAATCCATGCGATTTGGGCTCCTTAATTCCTTGAGATATGGGCTATTGCCCATGAAAAATAAAAACTTTGTAGCATTGCCGCTCAATATCTCCTTAGAATCTCATCTGTCTAGCATCAACAATTGGAGTTTGATGGCATCTATGCATGACTCAATATAATTTAAATGAGTATGAACATCCTAACTATAGACCTTGAAGAGTGGTACACCTATGAATTATATAAGAAAGGTCCCCCCACCTACTATGAACCTATCCTTGAAAAATATTTGGATGATGTATTAGCATTGCTAGACAACCACAAGGTGAAAGCAACTTTCTTTTGCCTAGGAATAATAGCCAGAAGGCAACCATTGGTTATTCAAAAAATCGCTAATAATGGGCACGAAATAGGATGTCATTCTGATGTGCATAAATTGCTTACATCCTTGACCCCAAGTTTATTTCGCGAAGACACCAAAAAAGCGATTGATAGCTTGTCGCAGGTGATCGGTAAAAAAGTGACAATGTACCGAGCGCCTGCATTTACCATTACAGAACGGAACAAATGGGCGTTGGAACTACTCGTTGAGTCGGGTATTGAAATTGACAGTTCCATTTTTCCTGCCAACAGGAGCTACGGTGGCTTCCCTGCATTAAATATTAAAAAACCAACAATCATTAAAACAGAAGCCGGTTTTCTGAAAGAGTTTCCGATGAATTATTCCCCCATTCTTGGGAAAAGAATAATTTACACGGGCGGGGGATATTTCAGGATTTTACCTTACGCCATAATAAAGCACTATTTCAACCTCACGGATTACAATATGTCCTATTTTCACTTGAGAGACTTTGATAAATTCCAGAAAAAAGTTATAAATACCAGGTTTTTTATCAACTATGTAGGAATCAACTCTTGCTTCAGCAAATTCGAAGATTTATTAAACGATTTTCCATTTATTTCTTTAGCAGAAGCCGACCAACGCATTAATTGGGACTTCAGTAAAAACATAATGATATAATATATGTATAAGTTCTTTTTTAAACGAATGCTTGATTTCCTTTTTTCGACAGTTTTATTGGCGTTTTTATCTCCTATTATTTTAATCATTACCTTATATTTGTTTTTCTATAACAAAAGAAAACCCTTTTTTACTCAGCACAGACCAGGTCGGAACGGAAAAACTATCAGGATAATTAAGTTCCGGACGATGCGGGATTTAAAAGACGAAAATGGCCAACTTTTACCAGATTACTTAAGGATAACATCCGTGGGTAAATTTATTCGGGCTTATTCCCTAGACGAACTTCCACAATTTATCAACGTACTAAAAGGCGATATGAGCCTTATAGGTCCACGCCCACTTTTGGTGCAATATTTGCCCCTATACAGTGATTTTCAAAAAAGGCGGCATGAAGTAAGGCCAGGAATTACAGGCTGGGCACAAGTCAATGGCCGTAATACGGTCAGTTGGCAAAAGCGGTTTGAGTTGGATGTATGGTATGTAGATCATGTATCGTTCCGCTTAGATATTAAAATACTGATACTTACCGTTATCAAGGTATTGAAACGAGATGGCATAAACGCAACTGCTAAACAAACCATGTCCGCTTTTACCGGTAACGAGTAATCATATTCATCACGACATAAAAACCAAGTCATATGAAAGATCAATTTTTTGAAAAATTGCGCGAAATCTTAGAAGCAGAAGACAAAGAAATTTCGCTGGATGATAAATTTCGCGACTATGAGGAATGGGATTCTTTGGCAAATCTGTCCTTAATTGCCACCATTGATGACGAATACGGAGTCGTCATTCCAAATGATGAGTTTAAAAAAATAGAAACAGTTGGAGCGCTCATTCAAGCCATCGAAACGCGAATGGCATCTTTATAAACATGGATAATACGGTGTTTTCATTGTCGCAAAAGCGCATTTTAGTTACCGGTTCATCCAGTGGTATTGGTCAGCAAATTGCACTTACTTGCGGAGATACTGGAGCCACGGTTTGTATTACTGGTAGAGATGAAGAACGGCTTCAATCTGTTTACGCTTCTTTGCCTTCGGGTGACCATATACAATGGTCTGGGGACTTAGCTGATTTTGACAAGTTGGATGAATTAGTGGATGTTTTATTCCCGTTGGATGGGGTTGTTCTAAACGCAGGTATGGTAAAGACACAGCCCGTCCAATTTATAAAATCTGAAGATTTGGATCGGATTTTTGATGTGAATATCAAAAGCACAATCATCTTGATTCAAAAATTACTGAAAAAGAAGAAGATAAATAAAGGAGCATCCATTGTTTTTATTTCTTCTATTTCTACCCAAAAAGCCACCATTGGCAATGCTATGTACAATGCGACAAAAGGCGCAGTGAACAGCTATGCTAAATCCTTGGCTTTAGAGCTGGCACCAAAAGGAATCCGGGTAAATGTGGTTTTGCCCGGTTTTGTGCCTACTAATATTCTCAATGGTGGCCACTTGAGTGCGGAAGAACTTGCACAACATGAAAAAAACTACCCAATTGGGCGGTTTGGCAACCCGAAGGATATTGCATTTTTAGTTCAATATCTCCTTTCTGACGCCTCTTCTTGGATGACTGGTAGTTTGATTCCAATAGATGGGGGTTTTTCACTTAAATAATGATGAATTTAATAATTATAGGTGCTGGCGGACTTGCCCGGGAGGTATTCGACTTGGCAAATGTTTGTTATGGCAATCAACCTGAATTTTCCATAAAAGGCTTTTTGAGTGACGGCCCCTCAAACATTTCAGATTTGGGCTATCCACCGGTATTGGGGACTGTAGCAGGATACGAAATACAATCCAGTGATGTGTTCTTTTGCGGAATCGGCAAAGTAACTGACCGCAAGCGTACTGTTGAAATCATATTGGCTAAAGGGGGGCGATTTATCAACTTAATACATCCAACCGCCATTATTTCACCAAGCGCAAAGGTTGGTATCGGAGTAGCGATAAAAGCGTATTGTTCATTATCTAGTGACGTTCAGGTGGACGATTTCACCTACTTCCAAAGTTCCGTTATACTGGGCCATGATGTCCATATTGGACGGTATTGCCAGGTTAATTCATTTGCTTTCTTTGCTGGATACGTGCGGGTACACGACCTTTGTACCATTAGTGCAGGAGCGAATTTGATCCAAAATGTCGTTGTAGAAGAACAAGCCATTGTGGGTATGGGGAGCGTCGTTTTAAAGCGTGTTAAGGCAGGAACTACCGTTTTCGGGATGCCCGCTAGAAAAATAGATACCCAATGACAACATTTAAAACCGACCACATCAGTGTGGCTGCTATTGCTACGACCGTCCCTCCTGTTAGCAAGCAAGTCAATTTTGAGGGCATAGGTGAGGTTAATATTCGACATTGCCTTTTTGATCAAACAACATCCGACTTGGGGTTTGATGCAGCCAACAGAATTATTGGGACACACGATATTAACCTCGAAGAAATCGGGGTTTTGATTTTTTTATCCCGAACACCGGATTATCGCAGCCCTACTACCGCTGCAATACTGCAAGGAAGGTTGAACTTATCGATTGATTGCATCTGCTACGACGTTAATGCTGGTTCCAACGGTATGGCATTGGGGATTACCTTGGTTTCTTCTATTCTAAAG
This sequence comes from uncultured Bacteroidota bacterium, assembly GCA_903854205.1. Lineage (GTDB taxonomy): Bacteria > Bacteroidota > Bacteroidia > Chitinophagales > Saprospiraceae > Saprospira. The sequence goes on from CAINVS010000226.1 coordinate 7,728, forward strand.
GGAATAAATGCAGTTTACGGATTGATCATTGTTGGAGATACACCATCCAAGTTATATAACCCTGATGTCCCTTGGTCCACGATTGAGAGTGACGCCGCTACAGCCATTTTGTTAAAAAAAGATCCTGCGGCCACATTGATCACCTCCAGTACAAGGTCTTTTGGCCACCTTTTTGATGAATTTAGCATATTGAAAGGCGGCTTTCGATATTATGATAAAAATATTCCTTTTGATGCCACGGACAAAAACAACTTCAAAGTCAATTTTGATACAGCAGGCATAGCGCAGTTCCTTTCTACTGAATTTGTAGCATTTGATCAGGAAAACACCACCGAAAAAGCCGCCTCGGGAATCACAATATGGTACGGTGGTTTGTCTCTTTACAGGGAACCTCAGTCTACCCTTCCTGCCAATTTTATTCTTCCATGGTCTACAATTCAGGCGTATGGTCATACGTACGCCAGCTCTATTGCCTTGCAATTATCTATGTTAAGCCATCAAGAATATGCCCTTGGTGGTCCAACGCTCCTCAACCTGTTTTCTGTGGGTGAAGGTATGTCCCTGTGGTATATCTCATTTGAGATTGACTTTTCGTGTGTACTTGCAACACAGGAGTGTACCGAAATTTTTACGGACTTCAGTGTTACGCATGAAATATAAATCCCTTCGAATATGCGATTAAGTGAATATGACAATATTGTAATTGCAGGAATGGCAGCGGCTGTACCCTCTCAAAAGATTAGTGTTGAAACTTACTATGAAGATTTTGGACAAGATACGGTTCAAAAATTTTCAGAAATGGCAGGCGTTAAAGAAGTAGTAAGAGCCAAGGATCAACAAACAGCATCTGATTTGGGATATGAAGCAGCAGTACATCTTTTGGAAACCAACGATATTGATCGTAAAGACATAGGCATTTTAATTTTTGTTAGTCAAAAACCGGATTACCGCTCACCGGCTACGGCTTTTGTATTACAAAAAAGATTGGATTTAAATGCAGGTGTGCTTTGTATGGATATTAATTTGGCCTGTTCAGGCTTTGTATATGGCCTACAAACAGCACATGCGCTTTTAAACAGCAGCAACAAAAAATATGCATTACTGATTACAGCCGATACGTCGAATAAAACCCTTTCGCGCGAAGACCGAACGATGATCATGCTGTTCGGAGATAGTGGGTCCGCTACCCTATTGGAAAAAACGGATGTCCAAAATCATAAATCACAATTTGGGTTAAGAACAAACGGGCAAAAATTTAAAAGCATCATAACCCCTGCAGGTGCTTTCAGAAATATGCATCTAAAAAATATTACGGAGGAATGGTCAGACGGTATAAGACGATCTGATTATAATACTCACATGAAAGGGATGGATGTTTTTGGTTTTTCAATCACGGATGTACCGTTGCTGATGAAAGACTTTTTGGCTCACACGAATACTAGCCCAGAAGATTATGATGTGTTTGCTTTGCATCAAGCAAATCTATATATTTTAAAGCAACTCTCCAGAAAAATAAAAATACCTATTGATAAAATTCCTATTTCCATTGACCTGTATGGAAATAACAGTAGTAATGCGATTCCATTGCTTTTATGTCAGCACTTTGCAGGAACGGAGCAACCAAATTTACGTACTTTTATTTGTGGCTTTGGGGCGGGCTTATCATGGGCTTGCGGTGCTATAAACATAGATCCTAAAAAAATATTGCCTATTCTTATAACGGATGCGTACTACCAGGATGGGCTCTGAAAAGCATTTACCAAACAATAATACATTACCAACAAAAATATAATTTGATGACAACACTTGAACAACTCGTAAAAATTTTTGCTGATACTTTCCAAGTGAGCACAGAACAAATAACAGATGGCTTCAGTTCTGAAACTGTGGATAATTGGGATTCCGTAACGCAACTAAGTCTGGTTACAACAGTCGAAGATACTTTTGATATTATGCTTGATACAGATGATATTTTAGACTTCAAATCATTTTCAAAAGCAAAAGAAATTATTGCCAAATACGGCATAAACCCATAATAAGCAATCAATTGGAGCAGGTACTAACAAACAAAGTTTGCTTAATCACAGGAGCAAATAGCGGAATCGGATTAGCAACAACTGAATTATTCTCAGAGGCCGGTGCAGTCGTGTATGCTAATGTCCGGACGCTTGATGGTATTAGTGCGGAACTGAATCAGTTAATCACAAAGCATCCAAATCTTAAATTATGTGCTTTCGACGTCACGGATGCTGCATCCATGAAAGGCGCAATAACCGACATAAAGAAGGAAAGCGGCAAAATAGATGTACTCGTAAACAATGCTGGTGTTGTTTCCTATGAATTGATTCCATTCATCAATTTCGAGAAATTGCACGAAATGTTGGAGGTCAATGTAATAGCGGTCATTCGACTCACACAAATCGTTTCGAGAATCATGGCGAAGCAGAAATCTGGTTCCATTATCAATATATCTTCCATTGTTGGCGTGAAAGGAGTAAAAGGACAACTTGCTTATGCTGCTACCAAAGGGGCGCTTAACGCGGTAACATTATCTGCTGCAAAAGAGTTGGCCGAATATGGCATTCGTGTAAACGCTATTGCCCCTGGTATGGTAGGAACAGAGCGTCTCAAAGCCATCATTGCAGATAAATTTAAGGAACAAAACAAAGAAATAGCGTTGGGACGAATTGCTGAACCCAAGGAAATAGCAAACACCTGCTTGTTTCTAGCGTCTGACTTATCCAGTTATACTACTGGACAGATTTTGGGGGTAGACGGAGGCTTATTAATCTAATTTAAATATTTGAGATGGTATTAAATATTAATCAGGTTAATTCAGAAGCAACCGCAATTATCGATGATGAAGGTAAAGCACTTACCTATGGTCAATTGTGTCATTATGTCGAATTAATCGGTACTCAAATCCCAACGAGGTCTGTCGTATTTGTTTTATCTAAAAATATTCCAGGATCAGTAGCAGCGTTGCTAGGTTGCCTTAATTGTGGCGCGGTTCCTTTATTAATTGGTTCGGAAACGGATGCTGACTTGGTAGATTCTCTTCTCCAGTTATACCGACCTCAATACATATTACAACCAACTGACTTGCCCAACCGCCATCATTTAGAAAAAAAAGCGGAATTTTTAGGCTTTGATATTTTTGCAACAGGAGAAGTTCCCTACCCTATTTATCGGGATTTGGCATTGCTACTGCCCACATCAGGAAGTACGGGAAGCCCTAAATTAGTAAGACATAGTTTAAACAATATTGAGGCAAATGCAAAGAACGTAGCCGAAGGATTAAGCATTTCCCTCAAGGATAGGCCGCTCTTGATTCTACCAATGCATTATACCATGGGACTCTCCATCATTTGCAGCCACTTAGTGGTCGGCGCTACGATCGTTATGACCGAGAAGACCTTGACAGATAGAGCCTTATGGAAAGTGTTTGAGGAGCAGAAAATTACAAGTCTAACAGGTGTTCCTTTTAGTTTTGAAATACTAAACAAACTACGCTTCTTTAGAAATGACTTTCCGTATCTAAATTTAATTTCTCAAGGTGGCGGAAAGCTAAGTCAAGAACTTTTTTCTACAATTGTAACTTATGCATCTGAAAGAGGGAAACGATTTGTAGCGACTTATGGTCAGACAGAAGCAACAGCAAGAATGAGTTATTTACCCGCTGAAAAAGCAGCAGAAAAGATATGCAGCATCGGCCTTCCTTTTCCGAATGGCACTTTTGCGATCTTGGATGAAAATGGTAACGAGACAATAACCGGAGAGGCAACAGGAGAGTTGGTATTTAAAGGTCCAAATGTTACCTTAGGATATGCAAAAAGCATCGAAGACTTAACTTTAGGCGATGAAAATAACGGAATTCTCTTTACTGGTGATATTGCGATGCGTGATGGTGATGGGTACTATTTTATTGTAGGAAGAAAGTCCAGATTTCTAAAACTATATGGTATTCGAGTAGGATTAGATGATGTAGAAAACTTGGTAAAATCTAACTTTCCTTTGGATTGCGCTTGTACAGGAAATGATGATAAAATGCTAGTATATATTACCGATAGCACGTATGAAGAAAAAGTCAAGCAGATGATTTTATCTAAAACCGGATTATTCCACCAGGCTATTGAGGTGATTGTGAAAGATGAAATAACGAGAAGTCAGGCTGGAAAGGTCATATATAGCCAACAATAGGTGTTAGCATTACGATGATTACAGCGATAATTAACGAATATCGGTTAGCGAATACATATATTGTTGAACTAAACGACAATCAAGTTGTACTGATAGATTTAGGTGGTCCATCAATTGATTTATTGTTAAATTTTTTAGCCAAAAAAGAAAAGACAATCGCCGCATTATTCCTGACCCACGAACATGCAGACCATTGTGTAGGCTTGCTTCAAAAAGATGTACTTGGGAATTTTCAGATATTCTGCTCAACTAATTGTGCCAATAATATAGCTAATAAACGTTTAAATTTCTCTCTTTATAGTGATGATATTGAGACATTCGAAATAGTATTAGACTACACACCTGTTGAAAATCTGGAAATTATCGAAATTGCAGAACATACTTTCAAAGTATTCCACACTCCAGGTCACAGCCCGGGATGTATTTGTATTTTATTGGACGAGGAGCATTTTTTTAGTGGGGATACTATTCTAAATGGCGTTAAAACTTTGTTAACATTGCCTTCAAGTAACAAAGATACATATCGTAGATCTTTAACCCTAATAGATAAATTCCTACAACCTGGTTTAAAGATTTACCCTGGCCATGGAGAACAATTCAATTATACTGGCACAATAGTTGCCCAGATGCTTGATTAGTATTAGCACCATACGAGGCAAAAGCCCACAAGTGATTTTTAAAGTCAATTAATAACTATGCTTATGCAACGTTTAATAATTCTCCTTTTTCTTTTAGTAGTTTTAGTCGAACAAGGGAAAAGTCAGTTTGTTACTCTTGGCATTAATAATTTTGACCAGATATGGTACGAAAATAACTTACTAAGGACTCCGAATAACATTCATACATCCATAAAGCCTTGGCGTAATACCGATGTTGATTCACTGAGTCGAAAAAAAGAATTGCTTGTCCCAAATAATCTCGAACTATCCGGTAAAGGCATCAAAAATATCATAAAAAGAAAACTATATTACGAATATTTGTTAAAAACAAAAGGAGAAGATTTTTATTTGACGCTCAATCCAATTGTATTTTTATCTGGGGGCTTAGACAGGGCCAATAACACGAATACTTACCAAAATAGCCGAGGATTATTAGTTCAGGGGCAATTGGGTAAAAAAATTTCTTATTACTCCACGCTTGTAGAAACTCAAGCAATATTTCCCGCACACTTGAGTCAGCAAGTTGCATCCAACCAAGTTGCATCCAGCTATTGGTTGACTAAAGGCTTTAAAAATGGAGGATTTGATTTTGCCTATGCGGCAGGTGAAGTGGCGTTTACCCCCAATCGGATTTTTCAAATTCGGCTAGGACAGGGTAAGCAGTTTTTGGGCGAAGGGTATCGATCAATGTTGATATCGGACAACAGCGTAAATTATCCATTCTTCCGTATTGAAACTAGTTTTTGGAGAATTAAGTATGTCAATTTATGGGCTGTAATGAACGATTTACGTAGTTCAGTTATGCTGGGAAATATTTTTGGAAAAAAATATTTATCAATGCATTATCTGAGCATGAACATCGGGTCGAGGTGGAATATTGGATTTTTTGAAGGAATAATGTGGGGCGATGAACTAAATCGATATAGACTTGATGTTAGTTTTTTGAACCCTGTCATTTTTTATCGCCCTGTGGAATTTTCTCAAGGCTTTGCTGGTGGTAATACTTTGATGGGCTTTCAAACATCTTATCAACTAAAAAATGGAATTAAGCCGTATGGTCAAATTGTTATTGATGAGTTTAAAGCATCAGCAATAAAAAACTGGAGTGCAGGCGATTGGAGAAATATGATAGGTTTCCAATTAGGGGTTAAATATGGCGATGCTTTCAATATTCCAAATTTGTTTATATTAGCAGAATATAACTCAGCCCGTCCTTACTTATACAGTCATCGTAAAATAATTACAAACTGGGGGCATTACAGGCAGCCTTTAGCGCATCCTTGGGGTTCCAACTTCGAAGAATTCTTAGTACGAATAAACTATCGCTATCGGCGATGGGCTGTTTTGTCCGCGTTCCATTGGGGAAAAACAGGTAGAGACAATTCTCAAGATAATTGGGGAGGTGACATTTTTAAGGCAAATTCGACCCGAACTGTCAGCGTAGGTGTCAAAGTAGGACAAGGCGAACCCAGCATTTTAACTTATTTCAAAACAGAAATTTCCTATATACTGAATCCAATTTATAACCTTAGGATAGAGGCAGGCGCACACCTGAGGAATGAAAAAATTCAAATTGGAGGTTTCCCAAATAGCCAACACTTTTACATAGGCATTAGAACAGATATGTATCAGCCTTATACTGATTTTTAGTCAATTACCCATATAATCCCCCAAGTTCCTAGTCCGGCACAGACGGTAATAACATTTAGCATTGTACGGGAATGCGACCTAATCACAGAATTCCCTACCCAAAATCAGGCGCTCCACCACCCACTTAAGCACCTTACCCAAGAGCAAGCATTCATCCAAGTAGCATTCCACACTATCCTAACCCCAAAAAACCTGCAGAGGTAAGTACCTCCCAATTTTCCTTGCAAATCGTAAACTATACTTTTAGATTTACAAGAAAAATTAGAGTCCCACGACCTTAGGCACCCCATCATTAGACTTCATTGGAATAATTTCATTCGGCCAGGTATCTAGCTGATTAGTCTATACGATTTGCCAGATGTTCTGCGTACAGTTAAGGTAAATCTTTCATAAATACTTCTATCAAAACCATGTCTCTACCTAAAATTTGGCTTTCCTCCCCGCATATGGGTACCCAGGAGCAAGTATTCGTGCAATCTGCCTTCGACACCAACTGGATTGCCCCTTTAGGTCCGCATGTGGATGGTTTTGAAGCCGATTTATGCGCGTTCACGGGCGCCAAACACGCCGCTGCCCTGAGTTCTGGCACCGCCGCATTACACCTGGGATTAATTTTGCTCGATGTAAAAGCAGGCGATCTGGTTTTATGCCAAAGTATGACCTTTTCGGCCTCTGCCAATCCGATTGTGTACCAGGGCGCTACCCCGGTGTTTATTGACTCCGAGCCAGATACCTGGAACATGGATCCGATTGCACTTGAAACGGCCATTAAAGATTGTATCGCAAAAGGGAAAAAGCCCAAGGCGATTATCCCGGTCCATTTATACGGCATGCCTGCCAAAATGAACGAAATTTTGCACATTGCCCGCACCTATGAAATTCCGGTGTTGGAAGATGCAGCAGAAGCGCTCGGGTCTACTTATCACGGTATTCCTTGTGGGACGCTGGGCGATTTGGGTGTTTTAAGTTTTAATGGCAATAAAATCATTACCACCAGCAGCGGCGGGGCCTTGATTGGCAACGATGCCGCAACGATTCAACAAGCGCGCTTTC
>CAINVS010000227.1 GCA_903854205.1 uncultured Bacteroidota bacterium
GATGATGCTGAGTCTGAGTTATAAAAACCTGTCTTCCGTACACATTAAAATCATTAAAATTACAGAGTCTGATCTCGATAAGATTTACAGAAATAATTACGACAAGGACAAGGCGCTTGAATATATCAACAAGCTGAATCCTATTAAAACCTGGTCTTCTACCCTGCCAAATGAAGGAGATTATCAGAATCACAGATTGGAATTAAGTATTCCGGGGCAGATCTACGGCATGTATCTCATTGTACTATCGGAAAAAGAAGGCTTCCCATTCCTCGAAAATGGCATTCAATATGCAACAGTAAATGTTTCAGATCTTGCTTATTTCAATAGAAAAAAAGATGGCGTTTATGAATTTTTTATCACCGACAGACAGAGCGGCGCGCCTCAAAAAGGGGTCAAGGCAATATTTTATGTATCTAAATACAACAGCCTTACACGAGTTTATGAAGACAGAAAGGTAGGTGAAGCAGTTTCGGATGAAAGAGGTTATGTCAACAGTGCTTTTTCGGGTACAATCTCTACTTCTTTTTATGTTAGACTTACAAAAGGCGATGATGTACTTTTCAAAAAAAGCTCTTTTTATAATTACAAATCAACCGAAGATAAACTTATCACTCAGACCACTCATTTCTTTTTGGACCGTGCTATTTACAGACCCGGACAAACAGTCTATTACAAGGGGATCGTAATTTTAAATGAAAATGATAAAAAAGAGATTGTCCCTAACTATGAAACAGAGGTCATTTTTTATGACGCCAATTATCAGGAAGTCAGCCGTCAGAAAGTAAAAACCAATGAATACGGGTCTTTTCAGGGATTTTTCACCGCTCCTTCCGGTGGTTTGCTGGGTCAGATGCGAATTGCGGACAACAGATCAGGAAGTTCCAAATATTTCCGTGTAGAAGAATACAAAAGACCTAAGTTTGAAGTCAGCTTCAACCCTATGGACGAATCTTTTCGTATCAATGACAAAGTAAAAGTAAAGGGCAATGCAAAGGCTTATGCCGGTTCTGCTATAGATGGGGCAAAAGTGCAATACCGCGTTGTGCGCAAGGTTGAATTCCCTTACTGGCGCTGGTACTGGGGCTGGAACCCTTATACCCGTGCTGATCAGGAAATTGTTTTTGGCGAATCAAAAACAGATGAAAAAGGTGATTTTGTGATAGAATTTTCGGCTATACCCGACAAGTCTATTCCTGCGGCACAAAAACCTGCATTTAATTACACTGTATATGCTGATATAACTGATATAACTGGAGAAACAAGAAGTAAGCAAAGCTACGTCAGAGTTGGCTATATTGCTTTGGATGCAAATATTTCAGTTGATAACAATATTGAAAAAGAAAGCGTTAAATATTTCGAAATAATAACAAAAAATCTGAACGGTACTTTTGAACGTGCTAAAGGCAAAATAAAAATTGAAAAGCTGGAAACGCCTAAAATTGCCTATCTCACAAGACAATGGGGTATTCCTGATTATTTCACGATGAAAAACGAGGATTTCAAAAAGGATTTTCCTGATTTTGCCATTAAAGATGAAGATAAAAATTACAATTGGCCTGTTGTTAAAACTGTTTTAGAGACAGATTTTGACAGTAAAATTTCCGATAAACTTATGCTTAACATTTCAGGTTGGGAACAGGGCAGTTATAAAATCACGATGCTCACAGCCGATAAATTCGGGGAAAAAATTGAGGTGGTTAAATATTTTAATCTTTACAGCCGCGTTGCCGACAAAACACCGGTAAACAATATTCTTTTCTCGGCAGATAACAGCTTCACGGCCGAGCCCGGAGAAAAAATTACCATCGACTTTGGCAGTTTCGACCCCGAAGCTTATATTTTATATGAGGTTGAACATGAAAATAAACTGGTCAGCAGTGAATGGATAAGACCAAATGGCCGCAAAAAATTTGAAATTACTGTAGAAGAAAAGCACCGCGGAAACTTTGGGTTTCACCTGACTATGGTGCATAAAGGCCGTTTCAACTGTCAATCCGGAAATGTTTATGTTCCATGGACAAACAAACAATTGGCTATAGAATACAGTACTTTCCGCGATAAACTGTTGCCCGGACAGGAGGAAGAATGGCGCGTAAAAATCAGCGGTGTCAAAAAAGATAAGGTGGCAGCAGAGTTTCTGACAGCCATGTACGATGCTTCTTTGGATGCTTTTGCTGCAAACAGCTGGGGATTATCACTTTACAGCAATTATTTCTCCAGCCTTGGCCCAATGGGCAATGTAGCTTTTTCTTCAGTTTCGTCACAAAGCTTGCGTACTGAAAACTGGAATATTCCTTTTTATTCCTCAGCTGCTCACCGTTATACAGATCTGAATTGGTTTGGCATATCATTTTACGATTGGGGATATTATGGCAGTGGTGGCAGAAGAAGTTATTACGCTGAAACAGATTTAGCGGAATATGCTATTACAAGGTCTGCTGCGCCTAAAAAAAATGGCACAAAAGAGAAAAAATCTTTAGAATCTCCTAATCCGGCACCGAAAGCAGAAAGTGAAAAAGACGAACCCGCTAAACCCGAGGAACCAACAGCTGAAGAGGATGGAGGCGAAGATATGGGCGATGTAAAGGTCCGAAGCAACCTGAACGAGACCGTATTTTTCTTCCCTCAGATGATGACCGATGAGAATGGAGATGTGATCATTAAATTCACCATGAATGAGGCTCTGACCAAATGGAAATTTATGTGGCTGGCACATACCAAGGATCTGAAAGTAGGCAGCGGCACCAAAGATGTTGTCACACAGAAAGACCTGATGGTGATGCCGAATGCTCCGCGTTTCCTGCGTCAGAATGACGAGATCTATTTTACCGCCAAGGTGAGCAACATGACCGATAAGGAAATGAAAGGCGAGGCCGTTTTGCAGCTTTTCGATGCCATCAGCATGAAAGCAATTGATGCGGATTTTGCTAATGTCGCTACCAGACTTTCATTTTCTGCCCCAGGCGGACAATCTGCCCCTCTGGTTTGGAAACTCAAGGTACCGGATATGTGGAACAATGCCGTTACTTACCGCGTGATTGCTAAAGCTGGAAATTTCTCTGATGGCGAAGAAAGCAGTCTGCCTGTGGTCAGTAACCGAATGCTGGTTACGGAAACAATGCCTTTACCGATTCGTGGCGGACAAACCAAAACTTACGAATTCAATCGTATGGCAGAGGTGAGTAAATCGACTACGATGCGTCATCACAAATATACTATGGAATTTACGCCGAATCCTGCCTGGTATGCCCTGCAGGCACTTCCTTATATTATGGAGTATCCTTACGAATGTACCGAGCAGATTTTCTCCCGTTTCTATGCCAACAGCATTGCGTCAAATTTGGCCAATTCTCATCCTAAAATCAAAAAAGTATTTGATACATGGAAAGATATTCAGCCCGAAGCATTGAAATCAAATCTGAGCAAAAATCAGGAACTGAAATATGCCCTTTTGGAAGAGACCCCTTGGGTTTTGGCTGCACAAAGTGAGGAACAGCAAAAACGCAATTTGGGCGTATTGTTCGACCTTAACAGAATGTCAAATGAATTGGCTCAGGCCCGCGATAAAATGGCAGACCGTCAGTTAGCAAACGGTGGATTTTCCTGGTTCCCCGGAGACAGAGATGACTGGCATATTACACAGTATATTGTCGAAGGATTGGGACATTTGGATCAATTGGGCGTAAAGGTCATTAAAAATGATAAAAAAATCAGCCGAATGATGGAAAGTGCCGTGAAATATACAGACGACCGATTGGCAGAGCATTATGAAGACATTTTAAAAGAAGCAAAAAGAAGTACCCTTGGAGAAAATGCCTATTTGGAATTGGATCATTTGGGTTATATGGCAATACATTTTATGTATGCCCGCAGTTTTTATCCCGACATTTCGGTTACTAACAATCAGACCAAAAAGGCAATTGAATACTTTGAGGGTCAGGCTGCTAAATACTGCCTCAGTAAATCGGATTATATGCAGGGTTTAATTGCCCTCTCTGTACACAGAAAAGGCATTGACAAAGAAACAGCGCAAAAAATTGTAAAATCGCTGAAAGAACGTGCACTGAAAAATGAAGAAATGGGCATGTATTGGCAGTATCCGCATGGCTACTATTGGTATGAAATGCCGATTGAAACGCATTGTCTGCTCATTGAAGTATTCAATGAAGTGGCTCAGGATGCACAGGCGGTTGATGATTTGAAAACCTATTTATTGAAAAACAAACAGACAACGCATTGGAAAACAACAAAGGCAACTGCTTCTGCCTGTTATGTCCTTTTAAAAACCGGAGATAACTGGCTGATGGAAGATCAGGAAGTAAAAATTACTTTGGGAAATGAGGTTTTGGATCAGTCTAAAATCACCAAAGAGGCCGGTACCGGCTACTTCAAAACCAGTTGGGATGCAGCGCAGATCAAACCTGAAATGGCAACTGTAAAAGTGGAAAATCCAAATAAAAATGTGGCCTGGGGCGCTGTTTACTGGCAGTATTTCGAGCAGTTGGACAAGATCACGCATTTCAAAGAAACTCCATTGAAGCTAAACAAAAAATTGTACAAAGAAGTCCGTACTGATCGTGGCCCTGTGCTTGAATTGATCACAGAAAAAACTAAATTGACTCCAGGCGATCTGATCAAAGTTCGTGTAGAACTGAAAGTTGACCGCGATATGGAATATGTTCACATGAAAGATATGCGAGCATCGGGCTTTGAGCCGGTAAATGTGCTGAGTCAGTACAAATATCAGGGCGGATTGGGCTACTACGAAAGCACAAAAGATGCATCTACCAATTTCTTTTTCAGCCGTCTGACCAAAGGAACCTATGTGTTTGAATACCCGCTAAGGGTGAATCACAAAGGCGATTTCAGTAATGGCATCACGACAATTCAGTGTATGTATGCACCGGAGTTTACGAGTCATTCTGAGGGAGTAAGGGTGAAGGTGGAGTAAAAAATATAATTTGAAATTTAAAGAGGGCTTTGGCCCTCTTTTTTTGTGTAATGCAAATAAATACTATATTACAATATACAAAATAATGACGTTTTTGGGCTATTCTCTAATTTTGCACTATAAGATCTGCTGTAAAATAACAGATCGCCCCGAAGGGGCTTTACAAATAGTTTCCCAGACTTTTGGTAGAAGAAAAAAGGTACCTGATTGAGCCCTATATTTTTTTGACTCAGCCCCTAAATCCCCCTCTATATCTTGGTCTTCGACCTATAAAGAGGGACTTTTAGTTCGGCAAAGCCGAAAGCTCTAAAGGAGCTGAAAAGCTCCTCTTTAAAAATTTTCAATTTTAAGATAGGGTTTGGGGTGAGTCAAAATACATTTCCAAGACC
>CAINVS010000228.1 GCA_903854205.1 uncultured Bacteroidota bacterium
TACGATTGCCGGACTTATTTTGGAAGAACTGCAGCATATCCCGTCCGAGGGCGAGAAAATCAGCTGGCGAGATTTTGAAATTGAGGTAATTGATATGGACGGTGCCCGTATTGACAAACTGTTGGTGAAACAGATAAAATAAGGGATTGCTGTTCAGTAAATTAATACAATATGATCCCCAAAGATATTGAAAATAAAGTAAAATCACTTTATCCGGATACAGCAGCGCAGCAGGCAGCTTTTGCGGTCTATGAAAGGACACTTTTTTAGAAAAAGAAATGAGAGATGAGATTTGAGACACATATCTTATCCGCAAGATCCGTTGATAAAAACAAACAAATTACAACAAAGAACAAACAACTTTACTACCGGAGGCTGAAGCCACCGTCTCAGTAAGGTACTTGCTTCGGAAGGCTAAAGCCATCCTTTCGCCGATCAGTTATTGAATTTTACAAATAAAATCTGTGAAAAATCTGCGCTATCTGCGTTATCTGTGGTGAAATAGCATGCGTCTGTAAAAAAAGCACCTGAACTTCTCTGCGTCCTTTGGGAAACCATAGCGGTCTTTGCGGTAAATATTTTGATACTATCGCAAACAAGAGGCTAAAGCCATCCTTTCGCCGATCAATTATTGAATTTTATAAAAATAAACTGTGAAAAATCTGTGCTATCTGCGTTATCTGTGGTGAAATAGCATGCGTCTGTAAAAAAAGCACCTGAACTTCTTTGCGTCCTTTGAGAGACCATAGCAGTCTTTGCGGTAAATATTTGTGCTCACTTTTATCTTTAATCTTCAATCTCTGACCTCTACAGTTCAATGCGCGCAACTCCAAACATCCGGCAAGTCAGCTCATGCAAGGCTTCATTGCAATCTTTCCCCGAAGCAGCATTATTGTAAATGGCTTCCAACTGCTGTTCATATTGAAAATAAACATCCGGAATAGGCAGGCTTTCCAAATGATTGCGCAATACCTTTACAGAGCCGAAGAGACGCTGATATAAAAAGGTACAGACAGGCGAATTAAAAAAAGCGGACAGGGCTTTCAGGTTAAAACCTTCGGAAGGAATAAAAAAATTGGCAGAGTTCAGCAGCAGGCTGCCTTCAAAATCAGCCACCATACAGAGTTTATTGGAAATAAACTTGTAACAGATCTTTGGGCTGCGGTACAGGACTTCGGGAGCCGTCTGTTGCAGGGCTGCGGGATTAAAATGAATATGATTCACTGCAGCTGTAAAACCAAAAGGATCCAATTCTTTTCCGGTATAAATAGGTTCTGTTCCTTTCAAAGGGGAGGGCAGCAGGTGTTTTTTATTATTTCCTGTCACAATGCCCAAACCGAAAATACATTGCCCTTTCAGGGTAAAATGAGGGCAGGCAAGTAATTGTTCGATCAGTTGCAGCTCCTCTGCTTTTTCTATAGCAGGCGGACGATAATTATTGCGCTCGAGCAGGGCAGCAGAAAGTGCCAATTGCCGCCCATTATGGATTATGTTGATTTTCTTTTTCTTTTTTCTGTCCACTTCCAATCGAATCACTTTTGACTGAACCCCTTTGAAGGCATTGCCATGATAAGAGAGGGTCACATCTGCGTCAAAATCGAAAACATGTCTGCGGACTGCGCTGTGCGCATCGACATAGAGGAAGGATTCCGGCAGAATAAACACCAGTTTACCCTTTGTACTCAACCTTTTGATGGCCTGACTCAGAATAACGGCAAATGAATCCAGGCTTTTCCACTCCGGATTATTTTTCATCAGTGCGGCCTGAATTTCAGGATTGCGGTCAGCCCCCCAGGGCGGATTGGTGATGATATAGTCATATCGGTTTTCATCTGCCCATTCCAGTGCGTCAACACATTCGGTATGCACTGAAATATCGGTACGGCTGAAAAATAGTGCAAAATTTACCTTTGCTATGCGCAGAGATAGCGCGTCAATATCGCGTAATGTAATTTGCTGAGGCGGGTGGGCCTTATCGATAATACTGAGCAGAATTGTTCCTGTTCCACTGCAGGGATCGAGCACTCGTGAAGAAAGCGGCAATTGCAGGTCATTGACCAAAAATGCCGGCGTAAAGAAGGCGCCCAATTTTGATTTTTCTCCCAGATTGCGCATCGATTCATATACAGCACCCAAAAAATCGGGTTCGTCTGTTGGAATCTGAAATCCGGATAAAGCTTTATAGAGTTTCAGAACGGCTTCTGCATCATTCTGATGTGCCCATTCGCAAAGAAAAATTGAAAACGCTGGATTTTCGGATCTTATTTCCGGAAGAATTGTTTTTTTACTTTTCCATTTCAGGGTAATCAATCCGGCCTGTTCCAATGCGAGCAAAGAAAGTGCAAGCATAGTACAGGAATTTCCGAGAGCATGTTCATTGAAAACCAAAAGCAGCTGTTTAAGGATATTTTTACTTTCTCCGCCCTGCAGGGTATTCAGTTCCTGCCTAGCCTGCTGACTGTGGTATCTGTTGGCCCGGGAAGTAAGTCTTCCCGTTTCAGAAATCCGTTTTACAATTTCTTCATAATCGCAGTCAGAATATCCCTCCGAATCGGATGTGTAGTCAGGAATTAGTCCGGTTTTGACCCAGTTGGCAATAGTTGCTCCTGAAACAGAAAGGACTTTACGGATATCTTCTTTGGTTTTCATGCGATAGTTGGCGTCGGTATCGACATAAGCGATTAATTCGGCAAATCTAACTATATTTTTATTATTTTGAAATTTTATTTTCCATGAGCCAAAAGCTGTTCACTTATTTTTCATCTTTAATATAGATTTTTATTGTTAAACCCAAGTGAGCATTAATTATATGCAAAGTTCAATTATTCAGATTAAAGGTATTATCAAAAGTATTATATTTGTATCATGTTCACCCCTAACAAGGAACAAAGAAAATAAAATATCTATGAAGTCTATTTACATTAATATTTTTTTTAGCCTGTTGTTTATAAGTTCTTTGACCGCACAAAGCGCTCAGGATTTATACAAAGAGGGCAATGAGCTGCTAAAAAATAAGCAACCGGAACAGGCCCTGACAAAGTATAACAAAGCTTTGGAAACGGACAGTAATTTCACTTTTGCCTATATGAATCGGGCAAAGGCTTTTATGGAATTAAAAAAATGGGAGTCGGGCGTAAAAGATTTCAATAAGGTATTGGAAAAAGACAGCAAAAACGCGGATGCTCTAATCGGGAGAGGCCGATGCAAATATGAACTGACCTATTTTGAAGGCGCTGTACTTGACTATACATATGCACTGGAGCTGAATGAAAAACTCACAGCAGCCTACTATCATCGGGGTTTGTCGCTTTATCAGGTCAGCCGTTACAAAGAATCGCTCAATGATTTTGAAAAAGTACAGGAACTGCAGGACTTGAGCCTTGAAGGCAGTAGCGATCAGTTTTTGGATATCTGGATGCATTTGGGCAATTGCCAACGCATGCTGCAGAATTACGAAATAGCGATGACCTGCTTTGAAAAAGCATTGGAAAAAACACCCAACAATGCCGATGTTTACTTTAGCCGCGGATCTGCCAAGTACAGCAGCAAACGTTGGGAAGATGCCATCCTCGACTACAGCAAAGCACTACAGCTGAATCCGAAACATGTATCTTCTGCCTATTTTCGCGGAATGAGTCATCGCGAAATGAAAAAATACAAGGAAGCGCTTTTGGATTTTGACCTGGTAATTAAACTTGATCCAAAACTGCCTTTGGGTTATGTCACCCGTGCCTTCACCTTTGCCGACATTCAAAAATACAAGGAAGCACTTAAAGATTACGACAAAGTCCTGAATGAACTGACACCGGATGATGCAGCAACCTATATCCGTCGCGGTTATGTGCTTGTAGAAATGGGTCAGTTTGAAAAGGCAGTGGCCGATTTTTCCAAAACCATTTTACTGAGTGAGCTATATAAACCTTATGCACTGAACAATCGTGCTGACGCCAAACGCCTGCTCAAAAAATATGATGAGGCCTTATCTGATGTCAGTGAATCGCTAAAATTGGATTCCCTCAATTCCTGGGCTTTCATGAATCGTGGACTTATCTATGCAGATCAGTCTCAGTTTGACAAGGCTTTCATTGATTTTAACCGCGCAATGGAACTGAATTCGCAACTGCCGAATCCCTATTTTCACCGCGGAAACCTCTACCTGAAAAGGAAGCAGTACGAAAAAGCGATCAACGATTACAATAAACTGCAGGAATTGGATGCCAATTTCAAAAGCAAGGAAGTAGAAAAGAACAAAAAAGCGGCTAAGAAGGGCTTTTTGGCGGGGTAGAAGATGTACAGGCGACAGTATCATAATACCCAATCTGATCATGCCCCGGAGCTTAATAAAACGGCAAAGCCTATAAAAAAAGAAAAACGTTTGACAATGACAGTATGTACTGTTTGTTATGGATTTTTAAATGATACATCGCTTGTAAGCGCATAATGGTCAGAAATAGCTGTACTCTGTCTTTTGTGGGTATGTATTTTAATTTTTTTATCAACTAAAATATAATCAATTCTCAGTGCAGGCAGTGCACCTGCATAAGTAGTGCCCAGCCCCCAACCTTTTTCTGTAAAACTGTCTTTTAGACCTTTCGACATCAGTCGGTAGCTGAAGGAAAGCGGCGTATCGTTAAAATCGCCACAGACAATAACCGGATAAGGTGAAGCGGCAATATGTTCCGATAAAATAGCCGCCTGTGCTGCCCGCATCTGAAATGCGTTGCTCAATTTCTCTTCTATCCGGTAGTATTTTTCCTGAGTTTCCTTTTTGTTGAGTGTTTTCAGATTGTCTTTTTTCAATACTTCATTGGCATCGTTACCCAATCGGGTGGATTGCAGGTGCACGGAATAAACCCTCACTTTTCGGCCGGGTAACTGAACATCTGCATGTATTGCTCCATTTGCTGAACCCTCAAAGTAAATGACACCAGTTTTCTCCAAAGGAAATTTACTGTAAATGGCCAGGCTGCTTTTGCCGCCGCGGTGCTGATGTGAAAGTCCGAAACTTTTCAAAATTTCATCGGCTCTGTTTGAGGAAGCCCTACCCTTACCCGAGAATTCCTGTCCGAAAAGCAGATCTGGCGACTGAAATTTAATATATTCCAATATTTCGATTTGGCTCTCCATCCATTTATCTTCTTTTGAAGACAGGGGTGAATTAAAATAACGTACATTATAGGTCATTAGACGCAGGGCATCTCGGGGAACATCTCCTTCTCCGCCAAATCCGAAAAGTGTGGAAATGTATCCGCAGCCCATAACCACAGTTAACAGTGAGCCATAAACTGCCCTACTTTTTTTGTAAAACCAAAAACCTATCCAAAAGAGATTAATAAGAAGCAAAAAAGGATATCCCAATGCTAACATTGCCAACCAACTGTTCTGCATCGGCGATACAAAGGGCGCAGAATAGCTCAGCATCAGCAAAAATGCTGACAAGAGATTGACATACCAAAGCAGATTGAAGGATATGGAACGTAAAGAAATCATTCAAATAGATTATATTTTGATGACAATATTACCAAATTTTCCCGGAATTGAAGAGATAGGGTGAATAAAAACGAGTAAATTAGTGCTTGTCCTTGGTTGAGAGTACTTAGTACAGGGTACTTTGCGGCAGTAAGGAGAAAAAACAAATCCTCCGAAAAGGAAAAAATAAAGTACTTTACCTATTTTACAGCAATGATACAAAGAAAGTTTTAAATACATTTTACCTTTTTCCTCTACCTAGTGTTACGTTAATTGTATTATGGCATGTTTTGTTTCTGCAGAATTTCACTGATAATTTTCCCGGTTTGCAGCCCCATCGGGGCGAAATTTTTGTAGCCGCAGGCGAAAAATTGAACAGAGCTCCGTAGGAGCGGCATTTTAAAAAAATGGTTAATAAATTAAATGTCACCCCTACAGGGTTCTTTTCATTCGCAGCTTTCGATGCTACAAAAATACCGCTCCTATGGAGCTTTTTGTGAACCGGGTAATTTGTTTTGTTGATTGAATTACGCCGTTTAAAATGAAAGAAGCATTGGTGTTTTTATGCAGATTCGAGACGGCATCCTTGCGGAGATATTGCCATATAAATGGTAAATATGGAAAAGTTTATTACGTCAAATCAAAGATAACACAACACTAGTAACACTACTCTTATATGAAAATAAACCTCCTTCAATGCGGCTACTGCCATGGCCGTGAAAGCGTTGTACTAAAAGGCGGCAGGAAAACCAAACTGGTTTTTCCTGCCTTGGTGGGGCTGCTTCAGCACCCTGTTCATGGAAATATCCTATTTGACACAGGTTACAGCGAACGCTTCTACGAAGTAACTGCAAAATGGCCCGAAAAAATAACAGCCTGGCTGCTGCCCACCTTTGTAAAGCCCGAGGAATCGGCACTTAATCAGTTGAAGGCGATGGGAATTGAAGCTGAAACTGTTAATTATATCATAGTGTCACATTTTCATGTCGATCATATTTGCGGACTGAAAGATTTTCCCAATGCCAAATTTGTCTGCTCGGCAGCTGCGCTGTACAATGCGTTAAAGTCAAAAGGATTTTCGTCCATCACTAAAGGGGTTATGCCCGGCCTTATTCCGTCCGATATGGCTCAAAGAAGCTGGATATTTGATACTGATAAAAAAGTCAGCCAAGAAAATGACGAGATATTGGGGGCGATTTACGATCTCTTTGGCGACAGTTCCATAAAAATTGTGGAGCTGCCCGGACATCACAATGGCCAAATCGGCGTTATCTTAAAAGATGAAAAAGGAGATCCGCTCTTCCTCTGCGCCGATATATGCTGGCTTTCCGATTCTTATCGCGAAAATCGCCTGCCTTCTTCCATTACAAAATTGCTCATTACGGATTGGAAGGCTTACAAAACCAGCATTGACAAAGTACACCATTATTATAAAAAACATCCTGAAATTCCGATCATTCCTACACATTGTCTGAAAGCCATCGGAGAATTGCGGGTACAGAAACCGGAGTATTTTGAGTATTGGAAGGGTACTTGGTAGAGGGTACTTGGTAGGGTACAGGGTGCTTGGTAACTGGCTACTGGCGTCAACGGATTAAAATAAATCTTAAAATAACAGATATGGAATATATCGTTCTGCTCCGCGGTATCAATGTCGGCGGACATAAAAAAGTAAAAATGGAGGACCTGCGCAAGGTTTTGGAAAGTGCAGGCTATATAAACGTAAAAACTTATATACAGAGCGGAAATATCCTTTTGGAAACACAGAAAGAATCAGATAAAAAGCTGGCTTCTGACATCAGCAAGCTGATGCTTGAACATTTTGGCTTTGAAGTTCCCGTATTGGCGAGAACAATTGCAGAATGGGCAAAAATTGCAGAAGATCTTCCTTTTGAAGAGTTATTGATTGAATTTTTGCATATTACCCTGCTTGATGAATTGCCTGATCAAAAAGCAGTGGATGCTATTGATAGGAGCAAATTTAATCCCAATGAAAAATGGCAGGTCATTGGAAAAACTGTTTATCTCTATTGTCCGGACGGCTATGGCCGCACTAAACTGACCAATGAGTTTTGGGAGAAAAAATTGGGATCAGCTGCAACTACCAGAAATTGGAAGACTTTGTTGGCGCTGATGGAAATGGTCGAAAATAGATCGGACTCAGCCCTCCCTGCGGGTATCCCCTCTCTTATAAAAGAGGGGAGGCACAATGGTCAATAATCATGTTGAGGAAGAATCGAAAGATTTTAGTTTTTTGATTCAATATCCAATTCAATTTATCCTTAAAAAAAGCCGTACAACAAATTACTGTACGGCTTTTTAAAAATTTGTACTTGGTCGTAAATTGCAGACAGAAAAAGATCAAACGCTGCATAAACTTGCTTAGCGCAGTTTATCTTTAAACTTTAAACCTTTATCTTTCAGCTTAAATTTAAGCCTTAGCTTCCCATCCGGCATCTGCAGCGCCGGCTGCAGCGGCACGTGCTTTATTGATGCGTTCCAGTTCTTTGTCGATATAATAAAGACTTTGAGAACCGCTACCGATGAGTCGGATTTTGTCCAAAATTTCGCGGACAAGTCCTTCCTCTTCACGCTGTTCACCCACATACCACTGAAGGAATACAGTGGTGGCGTGGTCATGACCTTCCTGACTAAGTGTCATCAGTTTGTTGATGGATTCTGTCACTGCACGTTCCTGATCATAAACCATTTTGAAAACGGATTGAATAGATTCGAAAACAGAGTCCGGTTTGTCTACAGCAGGGATAATAGCATGACCATCCATATCATTGATGTAATGGACGATTTTCAACATGTGCATACGCTCCTCGTCAGACTGTGCGTAGAAAAAAGCAGCACAGCCGCGCAGTCCTTCACGGTCGCACCAGGAGGCCATAGAAAGATATGTTGCCGAAGAATTTGCCTCAAGATTGATTTGCGCATTCAGCGCTTCAAGGATATTTTGTTTTAACATAATGTCTTTGGATAAATTTGAAAAAGTTATATCTTTTTCAACGTGTTGGATTTTTAACAACAGGAACTAAAACAAGTTTAAAGAAATGGGTTTTTTCCTAATTATTGTCTTCGCCTGAAATTGTTATCAAAAGGTCTATGTTTTCCACAAGACCCAAAGCTAATGCGGAAAGGGAACTTTCCAATTCGTTTTTGTCAAGATTTAAAAGTTCCAGGGTGTCACGGAAAATCAGGTGCTTACCGCTTTCATCCAATACAAATGCACCGTAAACCAAACGACGGTTTGCCTGAAGCAACTGTTTGAAAAGCTCCGGCTTATCAACCGTAACTTCCAAAAGTTTTTGTTCAATAATAAGAAGATCACCTTCGATATCCAGAACCATGCTGCTTACACCATTGTCTTCATTGTTGATGATCAGCATATCATCTTCGGTAATTTCCTGCAGGATTTCATACCCAAGCTCAAGGACAAATTCCTTTACTTTTGCGAAGTAGCTCATATTGTTATATTTTTTGAAATTTTGAAGTGAATATTTGTCTTAAAAATACAACTTATGTTTGTAATAATAAAGTTTAAACAAAGTTTTTGGGTGAAGTTTTCCTGACAGCAGTCATATAGTAAGCTAACTTCCATCACTATTCTATGTTGTAATTTTGGAGGAATAAAAAGCCACTAAAAACTCTACAGGTACTTCGCCGCCGTTTGACCAATCCTGCTGCGGAACTTATGAGAGAAAATCTATCCGGTGTTTAAAAAATAACCTTAGAGCAGCGCAACAGTTAAATTCTGTCTGTTTTATAATGGAATGCAATCAAATTAATTCATTTAAATCCTCTCAAAACGGAGGATTTTTGTTTTTACCTGTAACCAAATATCATTTCCGGCATTAACAATCAAACCAAACCCAATCTTATGAAACTCAAATATTTTCTTTTCTTTCTGCTGTTGGGACTCAGCTATTTTGGCCGGGCTCAGGAAAACCTTCAATTTTTGTCCAAAGAGACCCTGTTTTACACACCAACAAGCGCCATTGTCAGTCCAACAGAGGCTAATAAACTCAATGTTTTAATATCAACTGTCGTCGATAAAAAAATTGGAAAGATTATCATACAATCCCATACCGATTCGGTTGGAGATAGGAAGGAGAACCAATTACTTTCTGAAAAACGCAGCAAAGCTGTACTGGATTATCTCCTCAGCAAGGGCATTGCCAAAGAACTGATCTATACAGAAAACAACGGCGAAGCAAAGCCGCTGTCTGACAATGGCAGCGATGAGGGCCGTCGCAACAACAGATGTACTGTTGTTGAAATCTATGAGTTAAAAAAAGAGGAGCTGATTATTCCGAACAGTATTAAAATAAGCGGCACACTGAAGGATGAGGAAACGAACCTGCCGATTGCCGATTCTATGGTGCTTGTTTTTTATAAAGAAAATCCCGATACGGTTTATACCGATAAAAAGGGCTATTTTGAAGTTAATGTTCCCGATACCGTAAAAGCTGTCGACTTTTTTGTGAAGGATTATTTCTTTAGCACGGTGGAGCTTTTAAAAGATAAAAATAAAGTAAAACTGGATTTGCCTTTGACAAAAGCAAAAATTGGCAATAGAGCCAATTTTGACAATATCAATTTCATTGGTGGAGAACCGATTATGATTAGCGGATCTTATAAAATCTGTGATAAAATTGTACGCTTTTTGAAATATAATCCCGACCGAGTTGTGGAAATCGGAGGGCATGTGAATGTACCAAATTCAGGTAGAGTTTCACCGAATTCAGATGATTATTTGCTTTCTATAAAGCGGGCCAATAGAGTCTGTATCTATCTTGCAGAAAAAGGAATTAAGGCAGAACGATTGGTTGCCAAAGGTTATGGAAACTGGCATATGCTTTATCCGATTAATCCAACTGCTGAACAGCAGATGAAGAATCGCAGGGTTGAGGTGAAAATTATTAAATAATGCGGTTGGCATTAGCACAGATAAACGCAGATTTATTAATACAACTTCCTTTTTTGTAGCCAATTAAAAAAGGGAATTTTATTTAACTGTACCTTTTATGATTAGCTTCAGCTCCTGCTTTTCGGCATTGCTGTAAATGCGAAGGGTATCTGTAATGTTACCTTTCTTACCTTTCAGATCAAGTTTGGCACGGATGACTCCTGTCTCTCCGGCAGCAAAAAGCAAAACGGGCCAGCGCAGGATGGCATCGCTGCTGCTAAGCACTTTTCGGATTTCCAAGGGTCTTTCTCCGCTGTTGCTGAATTTCAATTCGTAAATGAATGGCTTTCCTGCGGGAATGCTGTCGAAAAGGTACTCTTTTTTTTCAAATTCGAGCACAGCAGGCTTTATGCCAGGCCTTTCTGCTTTTCGCGCTGTATTGCTGCTGTCGTAAAGTACCGGCTCCGGCTGAGGTTCATCAAAAGGATTTTCGGGGGCAACAAATTCTTCTTCGGCAATCTTTTCTTCTTTTGGAGAAGGGGAGGAACAGGACAGGAAGAGCAGGAACAGGACTATATATTTCATGTTGTTATTTATTATTAAGACGCCAACTTTTGATCTAAAACGGCATCAATATCAATTTCAGTGCAAAATACATCTTCTGTCTTAGCAATTCCTGCCTTTGCAAATAGTTTTTTTGCATCGGGGGCCAGGAAGCTGTCGCTGTTGGAGAGATGTGTGTGAATAGAGCTGAACTGCCAATCCTGAGCGCGGTTTCGGACCCGGTGTTTTATTGGATTTCCATGTATATAATGCATGGTTTTGAAGAGATATTCCTCGCTGTCAATATAAGCACGGCGAACCTGATCTACAAACAGGGCGCCACGTCTGTTGAATCTTTTGTTAACTGACTTTGCGTAGGAATTTAGAAAATTGCTCCATTGCTGCATCACAAATTTATGACTATCATATTTGTAATTCTCGGGAATATTCAAATCTGCTTCCGATTTTATTTTAACGAGAAAATGAAAATGATTTGGCATGAGGCACCAAGCATAGGTATCGGCTACTTTAGCTACATATTTCTCAAACTGCCGCAGGAAATAATGGTAATTTTCTTCTTCCAGAAATATATTCTCGAAACCGACTGCGTGGCTGAAAATATGGTAATACCCTTCGGGTATAAATGGGACTTTGTACTTCATTTGGGGATTTTTTGGGAATTATTAATTGATTAGCACTGCAAATCTCCTCCCTTTGTTTCGAAATGTCAAGTCTGAAAGTAAAATATTTTTAAAAAGGGGCGTTTTTTATTTTGGGGTGGGGCTAGGGTTTGGCTCCGGTTTTCGCCTCCAGATTCGCTCCAGACCTTATAGGTTTTATAAACCTATAAGGTCTGGAGGCGATCTGGGGGCGAGTCTGGGGCGAGTCTTGGTGGGGCTGGGACGCAACCGGGTGGCAACTATAAAGAACTGTTTTTTAGCCTGATAAATGAGATTGACAATGAAAAACTCCTGCAGATAGGTTATACAAATATTTAGGACTATTGTGAAAAACTGAAACATCTCTGCCTGCATTATCCGGGCAAAGATTATATGCGGCCCTATGTTAAAATAGAATGGATTGCACTGAATCAAATTCTGGCAGACTGGCGGGAAAATAGCGATAAAGACCCTGTTTTTATCCTGCATCCCGGAAATTTTATCATGAAACCCAATGCCGATAATCCTGCAATTATTGAAATTGAATTAAAATTTACCCTACTGAATTATACAATTTTTGCGTTCAAAAGTCATTAATAATCAGGATCCTGTTAAATTTTTAGTAATAATAATAAAACATGGCACTTGTATATTTGAAATAGATTATTTAAATTTACCAATA
>CAINVS010000229.1 GCA_903854205.1 uncultured Bacteroidota bacterium
AGCATCTTCTCTCTGCGCAAGACTTCTTCTTTAGCTTTATTTCTTTCTGTAATATCGCGGGATACAGCTACCACAAAATCATTACCCTCAATATTTTTAACATTTGCGGTAATCTCAACAGGTATTTTTTCTCCAGTTTTTACATTATAATTGATAGTTTCAATCGTAAACTTCTCTTTATTTCTTAATTCAACAATATGATTGTCCCAAATTCCGGGTTTAGCGAAATATGGTTCGAAATCCCAAACAAAGAAATTAGGTGCTTCATTGGGAGGAATTCCCAGCCTTTTACCTGCTTCATCATTTAAATAAAAAATTCTTCCATCAATTTGAGTTACCTGAACTGCATCATTAGTAAACTGAATAAAGTTTTTCAATAAATTCAAATCCTTTATCAAAGCCTTATTCTGCTCCTCTGCTACTTCTCTCAACCGAGTATTTCTGGCAAAGGAAAGCGATTTGCCAAGATTATCGATAACCGGTAAAAATTCCTTAATGATGATTGGTGAGAACTCTGTTCGGCGGGCAAGGTACAAAAGACCATAGTTACCCAAAGGGAAAAAATAGTGATTTGCCTCGCCAACTAATTCGCAGTAATACTCCTGAGTTGTCAAATTTGATTTTATGCTGCTGAGCACAGATTGCATATCGGACATTTCTTTGAACCTATTTGGTAGAAATGCTTTAGCAAGGTAGTTTTCGGACTCTTTTTGAAAAATACCAACCGCAAAACAATCGAGTTTTCGAAGGTAAAGACGCAGGGTTCTTTCAATAATATTTTCCTCATTAGTTTCACCTGAAACTGCGAGTAAAAGTTCCAAAAAAATACTTGCCGATATATTTTCTTTATTTGGCATCAGTTATTCTTATAGCTGTGAAACCACCACAGTCTTGTTATAAATTTCGAGAAAGGCATTGCCCGAATTGGCGATTTCCCCTATTGCCAAAAATCCTGTTAATGGTGTTGACGAAATAGCTTTCAGCTCTTTATTGAAATTATCTTCAAGGAAAAGAACCCTTGAAATACAATCGATACAAAGTAGACCCTCCAAATCATTAAGTTTAGCAGATAAAGCTGCATCGGCAGCACCTTTCAGCAAATTTTCTTCATTCCCATTGAGGAGATAAACCAATTCGCCGGTAGGAATTTTATCTACAATAGTGATACTGTTGCCATTGGTAAAAATCGGATCTCTTACTACAAATTCCGAGTCAATTTTAGCCATTCCAAAGGGGTAAGATTTCGCTATAGAAAAGAAATTTTCTGTTGTAATTTCCTGTCCCGAATGTGCTTTAATCAAATCTTTATAAACGCTGAAAGCAGGAGTCCAATTAATACTCAAGACCTCATTTCCCTTTGCCTCTGTAATTTTCATTGGGTTGGAAATTTCTTTCCAGCCATGTGCACAACCAACCGATAATTTTTTACCTATTTGTGCAAAAACAGCAGTATTTGCACTCACACCTTCATTGCTAATTACCACAGGTTTTGAGATCATCTCCAAAGACCCGCAGCCCCCACCCAGATAATTTACACTATTGCCATAAATATCATAAAGACTTTGTATAAATTCATCTTTGCAGGCTGCAAAAGCATCAGTAAAAATTAGAAGCGTTTCTGTGTTAATATTTGTCGATTCAGAAGCTTTACTTATCATACTAAATAAGGATTCTGAACTACTTAAATCTGCAAGATGAAGACTCATTTCATAATCGAGACCAATAAAAATTGCTCCCTCATCTTTCTTTTCGCTTTGGTGAATGATACTTGGAAATACTCCTCCTGCAATAGTTTTTGAGGTAGATTTGAAAACATCATTTAAATAACTGATATCACCTTTATTGATGTCGGCAATAAAACAGAGAATTGATTTTATCTCAGAATCCGCTTCAAAACTGCGAAGTGCAATCTCAAATGATTTTTTTTCAAGACTTTGCTGATAATGTAATTTCATTTTATGCTATTTTATTTAAAATCAAAGCTTGATTTAGTTTTTATATAAAAGACTAATTTTTAAATTTATTTATAATACGTGTCGATACATCTAACATTTTCAGTGCGATACAATATGTTAAAACTGTGTAAAAAACAGCTAATAATGTTTGCAAAGGTAAGAATATCTAATAACATAATATAATAAAATTAATTAGCTTAGATTATGGAAGACTAACAAAAAAATCGTCAGACAGTTTTTAATTCTTCATCAATTTAAAAATATTTAAAGTGTTTTTTTGTTCGCTTTCTCAAGTATTAGCCCGAGAAGTACACTTTATTTAATCTTCCGTCAAAACAGGCAGAGTTATTTTCCGGTTTAGATTTAACCCGGTATGTAAAGAAAGTAGTCCTTCGTGATTTATATTATCCCCCATTCAAAATTGTATAAAAAATTTCACTGAAATAACTTTTTCTTTAAAACTTTGAATCTTATGAAGGAATAATGCAATACTTATTAGGCTTACACAGTATTGTAAATGTATAAAAGTTGTATTTCTTACTTGAATGAAGCAATCAAATAGTTTTATTTTCTGAAAATGATTAACTGCTTTGTTATAAATTCTGTATTTGAAATTAATTGTACCACATAAACGGCTGCAGGCCAATTTTCACAGTTTATTTCATAATGCAATAGGGAAACTGATTCCATTTTTTCACTGATCAATATTCTTCCTAAAGCATCAACTATCCTTATTTCAACATTGGAAACAGCGTTAAGCGAGCAATCCAAGACTGCATGATTATCGCTGGGATTGGGGTAGAGATTAACTAAAGCAAAATTTCCTGTTTGTATAATGCCAACCGGCCCATCTGACACTGTGAAAATCTGAGTTGCTGTGCATGCGTTTGCATCAGTGACAGTCAAAGAATAGACTCCAGCAGTCAGTCCGCTGATAACTTCTGTTGTGGCGCCATTTGACCAGTTAAAATTATATGCTGGATTTCCACCACTGATATTGGGATTTAATGCGCCATCAGTCCCTCCTGCTGCCGAAACATCAGAAATAACGGCAGTAATTGTAATTGCAGACGCTTCGCTGATCGTCACCGAACCGATTATTATACAATTATTTGCATCCGAAACAGTTACTGAATAAACACCCGGAGATTGATTATTAATAGATGAGGTATTTTGTCCGTTTGACCATAAATAGGAATAGCTGCCCGCTCCACCATTTGCTGTGGCAATCGCTGTCCCATTATTTTGACCATTACAACTTATATCAGTGGCGCTGACATTAAGAGTCGGGCCATTCTGATTGTTGATTGTAACTGATTGCTGCCCACTGCAACCGTTCGCATCGATTATGGTCACTGTGTAATTACCCGAAGTAAGATTTGATGCTGTAGCTGCAGTCTGTCCATCCGACCAATTGAAACTGTATGGTGCAGCACCATTTAAAACTTGAACAAGAGCGGAACCATTCGAATCAGCGCAGGTAGCATCAACTGAAGATACAGTTGAATTTATTGCAGTACCGTTATTGACAATCGCCACTGAGTTTGTTCCCGAACATCCGTTCGCATCAGTTATTGTAAGCGAATAATTTCCGGCAGACAAATTTGAAGCATTTGCTCCCGTCTGTCCGTTTGACCATACAATTGCATAAGGGGTGACGCCGCTTGTAGCTGTTACCGATGCTGTTCCTAAAACCGCACAGTTTGCTGCAAATGAAGTTGTATTGCTTGTTATTGCTATTCCATTATTTGCAATTGTTACTGAGTTTGTTCCCGAACATCCGTTCGCATCAGTTATTGTAAGCGAATAATTTCCGGCAGACAAATTTGAAGCATTTGCTCCCGTCTGTCCGTTTGACCATACAATTG
>CAINVS010000230.1 GCA_903854205.1 uncultured Bacteroidota bacterium
AATTTTATGCAGAATTTTTGGTAGGAACAAGAGTTAGATTTGTACTGATTCTTATTTTGTATATGAAAAAGTCCTATATTGTGAAGATAATGATTTAAGTAACCAATCATAAATAATGATATGTTTTCAATGAAAGGATTTTTTAGGCCCTAATCCGGAGATATTAACTGAAAATATAAAGGCTTTAGAAAAGTTTATCAATAAGTATAATTTGTCAGATGAAGTACAGCAAAAGAAATGGGCAAAAGCAAAACAATTAACTGAAAAACAATTAGCTGAATTGCTTGCAAAAGAAAAAAAAGCTACAGAAGTGGTTCGGAATTGGGAAAATAAAATGCGAGCCAATGGAATTCGAGGATATTTTCTATATGCTGAAGGGACGGTAAATGGAGTATTAATCCGACGAATGGATTGGAAAATGCAAAGTAGCGCAGCAATGAGTGTAAACTTCAGTGGGGCTGGAAATCTTGGACAGAAGGGGCAAAATATTGGTGGAGCAAACTATAATGGTTCTGAAATTATTATTAAAACTTTTACATTAACCGGAGATGACAACAATCTTATTTATACTTCAACTGGAGAGGCTTCAATACTAACTAACAGAATGAAGGAGTTAGCATCAATGCTTAGTCGGCCAGAATTAAGTGAGGGGTATAATTATGATATGAAAGCAGGTGGACAGACTACATTTAGCGGTAATACAGCAGGACCTGATCCTAAAAGCTCAATAATGTTAAAAACACCAGCCAAACCTATTGCTCAAAATATTGAAATTCCTGATTGGACTGACGGTAAAGTAAAGACATTAATAGAAAATTATCATAGAGATTGTGCCGCGGGTACTTTGACACAACAACAAGCAAAAGTCAGAAAATCCACTATGCAGGCAGAAATTGTCAGTCATCAACAAGCTTTGATTTTAGCGTTGGAAACAATCCACAACAGCCAAAACCAAACTGAAGATACCGCAATATTGTTAAATATTTGGAGACAAAAAATGAAAGCATGGCAAGATGCTGTAAATAGTCTGGGGGAAGACTGTATAAAACCGGTAAACCCTTCCGGAAAAGCTGTTAATATTGATGAATGGATAGAACGTTTTAATGATTATTGTAATCAAGGGCTTTTACCAACCTCAGCATCAGATTATATTTTGGCTGAGGTTCAAAAACTTTTAGACCAAGAGCAAGCGGATATCGATCGAAATGAAGCAGAAAAAACTGCCTATATTTCAGGGTTTAGCGCTATTGAGTTAAATGATCCCAAAGTTAAAGCGAATATTCGTCGTTATGATGAAGTATTAACACCACTCAAAGAAAATCATAAAACTAATCTTGGAAAACAAGGTACTATAGTAACAATCGCAAGCTCAGGGAAATGTTATTCGCCTATTGAGTTAGTAGTGTCTTTTGAGGAGGATACAAATTTAATTACAGATATTGATAATGACAAAATAAACGATGTAGTAAGAGTGATGAAAGAATTTCCTACTATTACGCTTACTATTACCGGATATCATTTAGGGGGAAGAAATAGCGCCGTAAACAAAAATGATATGGAAAAGATTGATATTCCCGAATATGACCCAACCGCAGATAGTAGTATAGGTGGCAAGAATTTAGTAACAGGGGATATAGCTATGCTTAGAGCCGAAGCTATAAAAGCTAAATTAGTCGCTCAGGGGGTAAATGCGAGCAATATCATTTGTGTAGCAAGCGCAGTATCTATACGTCAAAGGGCTACATTTACCCTAAAATAACTTACTCAACTCAATTGCATTGCTGCAAATACATAGCAGCAATGCTAATTTTTAAAGCTATATCACCCAAACACAACAACATGAAAAAAAATTACTTATTTTTTATTGCAATCGTCGCATTGTGTGCCTGCACAAGCCCAAAAATCGATAAAAAAGAAGCCCCAAAACCTTTTGAGCTGCAAATTGACCCCGAAAAAAGCCAAGTTGTAACACATAATGGACTGATATTGATTATACCTAAGGACGTTTTTGCATACAAAGACGGCGAGCCGGTAAAGGAACCTGTTATTTTGCAAATCAAGACCGCTTTTAAATTGTCGCAAATGATAGATTACGGCTTGGAAACCCGTACAAAAGATGGAATATTGGTAAGCGGTGGAATGTTCAATCTGGAAGCTAAAACAAAGTCAGGGAAAGAAGTTACAATAGCCAAAGACAAAGCAATTACGGCACAGGTAGCTCAAAGTGTTTCAGACAGCAACAATTATCAAATCTTTAGCAGTCAAAACGGAAGGGAATGGGAATCACCGCAACCGAAGAGCAACTATTTGACTTATCTGCCTTTGGATAAACATACAATTTTATATCAATATAACAAAAATGATGATGATTCGCTTAGTCCTGGACATTTTTATACAAAATATAAGAAAGATTACAAAGGATATATATTTCAAAGGCAGGAACGAGTTACACGTATTAATGATTCTTCACTTTGTTTCCATCCATACCGAAAGCTCCCTTTTTTGTCGCATGAAAAGCTGGATAAAACCTTTATAGCAAGCAAAGAATACGAAGATCGTTTCATTGCATTTCCTCCGGTGTATTTGTGGCTTCATTGCACCTACCTTGATCATCTTACAAAACCCCTTTGGGAGGCAGATTCAATCATTATAGCTGTTTTTGAGTCCGAATTAAAAGGTGCCTTGGAAAGTGGTGAAAAAGAAGCTTATGTCAATCAGATAAAGTCAGACATTAAAAAAATGACATTTTTTAAAAATCAATATAAAACCGTATTTTCTACAGAAGGACTTTCAACGGAAGAATTGGAAAAACTTCAGCAGGTTTATAAAGAAATAAATACAACATCTGCAATGCAATCTTACAGCTTACG